>JBOGMI010000800.1:0-2913 GCA_050746645.1 Bryobacteraceae bacterium
GATGGAGCAGGCGGACAGTTCTGAGGTAACTATCAGGCGCGCATCGCGCGACGCCTAAATCTTTGGCCCAACCGCCTTTGAGGCGGCCCAACTCATCAAGCCACCCGCTTCGCGGGGGGTGTCTGACTTCAGCTTTCGTGACCTTCGTTTGCGGATAAAGAATCTTGCTTAGCCGCGTGCATTTTACGGGCGGGCCTTCGATCTCGAGCGTGACCTCATCGCCCTTCGCAGAAGAACTTGACGCCTTCCCACGACTCGTAGCGGCTTTGCGCGGCACACTTCTATTTTCGGAAACGCGCCTTACAACAGCCGCTGGTGAGTTCTCGAGCTCATCCAGTCCTCGTACGGAATAACGTGCAGGAGCGCAGTTTTTCCGCGAAGCTGTTTTAGGAAATCGAGCTCGGCGCGATGCTCCTGGGCTGATTCGATTGGCGCCGAAACCGACTTCGGCTCAAGGCGGACGCCAACCTCCGCAGCTTGGACGCGTACTGCATCGCGCAGAAAATCCCCGAATGCCACGGCCTCTACGATTCTATAGGGCGCTCGTTGATCTTCGTTTGCGGCTTTGATGCCGTCGCGAATGCCCGCGAGAGCATCTTCGATGCTCTGCCGAGTGAATCGCGGCGGCTTAGCCTCGGAAATGATCTCGCCGTGCTCTGTGACCCTCCACTTCCCGGCATGGCCGACGGGTTCTATGTAGCCCTGGAGCTGAAGAACTGCAATTGCCTGCTTCACCTGCGCTAAGCCGATTCTAAGGACGTTAGCTAAATCCTGTTCCGCCCAAGGGTGCACTCCACGAACTTCCTTCAGGAAACTCAGCAGCTCCACTGCGGGTATCTCTTGAGGTCTAGATTTCGGCGTGCTGTCGCGATCGCCGCACGCCACATTTCTTTCGCTGGAATTCCGCGACATCGCCTTTGCCATGACCAGTATTCAATCAAACCGGCGCTCTGGGATCGCCACGGCAAAGCCGGGCGGAAGCGGAGAGGGCATACACGTCATCATTTTCTCCAGCGTACGCGCCGCGCGGATTTTGTTAGGCAATCCGCAAATCCACAACCCGACTACAGGATTTAGTACAGGATCATCAGGATTATACGCCCCTAGAATGCCGAGCTTTCGCCCCCAGAATGCCGAACAATCGGCTCCAAACCGCCCCGTGTTTGCCGAACAGCCCGGCTGTCTTCCACTGGTCCCTGTGAAGATCTCGCGCCCCTAGAATGCCGACAGCGTCGGCCTCAGTGCTCACTCAGCCTGGCAAGCGCCCCCATAATGCCGAATGATTCTCCTCTTTCGCGTGAAAACGCCGGTCACGGAACACGCCTGCGGCGGCTTACGGAATGAGAGGAGAACATGGAAAACTCAGCAGAGATCCTGACCATTGCGGAAGTGGCGAAAGTCCTCCGCTGCTCGAAAGCGCATGTGCAGAATGCCCTCCGTGGCAAGCTGCGCGGCGTCCCGCGGCTGATGCATCTGGCAATGGGCCGCCGCAAAGTAATCCGCCGCGAATGGCTGCAACAGTGGCTTGAAACTGGCAAGACGCAGTAATATGACGGCATGTTAGAATGCATCGTTCTGGACGCAAGAAAGGTAATCATTCATGCGTCGCAAACGATATCAAAAAGGCAGCGTTCGTCCGCGCAAGCACGGCCGGCACAAAGTCTGGGTCGGGCAGTGGTGGGAGCAAGGACAGAGAAAGTCCAGAGTTCTTGGCCGCTGTGCCGACATGCCGAAAAGCGAAGCCGAATCCAGATTGGCGGTCATTCTCAAGCCGTTCAACGAGGGCGCCGGTCAATCGCAAAAGCCAATCTACACATTCGGGGTCTACCTGGAGGAAATCTTTCTCCCGGGGATTCGCCGCAAATGGAAGGAGTCCACTCGTGTGACCACTGAGCCCAGAATGAGATACCACCTCCTGCCTTCGCTGGGAGGCTGTCTGCTTCAACAGATTACCCGTGAGCGGATGCAGGCGTCTTGGATAAGAAGGCGCTCATCGCATCTCGCAGCACCGTCGATCATTTGCGATGGGACCTCAATTCCATCTTCAAGATGGCGGTCAGCGACGGGATCGTGTCGTTCAATCCAGCCGGGGCTCTTTTCACTCCGGCCTGCAAGCCGGAAGGAGAAAAGCGAGTGTTGACGCCTGCCCAAATTCGAGAGGCGTTGAGCGTGCTCGATGGGCGCGAGCGGCTAATCTTTCGCCTGGCGGTCTTTGAAGGCTTGCGCCCAGGCGAAATTCTGGCCCTGCGGCTCGTCAGCGTGTTCGAAGATCACCTTGCCGTTGTCCAGCGAGTGTACAAGGGAAAGCTGGACACGCCCAAGGGCCGAAAGGGCAAGCGCACGGCGCGCAACGTCGCTCTCTCGACAGGCAGTTCGATGGAGATTGCCCTCTGGAGAACCTCGTTATTGGATACCAGTCCGGACGCCTATCTGTTCCCGACAGAGCGGAATACGCCGCTGAGCCGGGATAATCTGTGGAGTCGGTGTCTGCGGCCGAAGCTGGAAACGGTCGGTCTGGAGTGGGCCACATTCCAGGTTTTGCGCCGGACGAACGCTAGCCTGTCCCGAAAAGCCAAGATCGACGACAAGGTCTCCGCTGACCAGCGGGGCCACGGGTTGGGGGTGAGCATGGAGGTCTATTCCCACAGCGATCTTGAGCAGAAAAGTGAAGCAGTGAAGCGCCTCGAATCTGAGGTGATTCAATAATGAAACCCGCGATTCAGGCGAGGATTGGAAAGAAAACGGAGTAAACGGAGTAACGCGTGTTTTTCGGTTGTTCCCAAGTGATTGAAAACATGGAGCGGGAGACGGGGATCGAACCCGCGACGTCCAGCTTGGGAATCCAATACTCGTTTGTTTATAAAGGAAAACGGCGTTCATGGAGATCCACCCAGTGCATAGAGATCCATGGAG
>JBOGMI010000801.1:0-4674 GCA_050746645.1 Bryobacteraceae bacterium
TGCTCTCCCGGCTTGAGGGGTGCAATCCCGTGATAGGCAAACCGCGGGGGCCGCCCCAAACGGCCACGTCCCCGCTTTCAAGGCTCAGCCGGCGTACTCAGTTATGGTGAATGTCACGGATCTTCCCCCCAGGTATTTGCGTGTACTGTCCCGGTTTTACCCCCGGTTTTACCCCGGTTTTACCCGCGACGCTTGCGGCGAATCGCAGCCCCGCTAAACAGCAAAAGTGGCAAGCTGACCAGGGCTAGTGTAGAAGCCTCGGGTACCGCGATGAGCTGCCCGCGGATTTCTCCAGCCATGTAATTCACCGAGTGGACATTTACATAGGTATTGCCGGAAGTCATTGCGCTCAGTAATTGCGCAAAGTTTGTGATTGCGGGGTCTTGCGTTTGGGTGCTGAGATCGGCCGCGGTCCAGGTTCCGCTGTAGGAGCCGGAGGTAGCCGACGGAGTGGGCATTAGAGTCGCCGGGAAGAACCATAAGACAATTGGCCCATCGGTTCCTGGCGCTCCAGCATGAATGTGGCTCATGATTGCGTCTGAGCCCAAATTCTGAAAACTCAACGAATAGGTAATGTCGTTCGCAGTGGGGTTGTAGTCCACCCACGCGAAACCTGAGCCCATCGAACTCGGAGCCTCGGAATCGCCGTTCAAGGTTGCCGTAAACACCGAGTCGGCTTGCGCCCGCACGCCAAACGCGCAGAGCGCAATGAGACCGGCAAAGAGGCTAAGCTTCCGTTTCACGATATTCTTCTCCTCTGACCGAGTTAGAAATATGCGCCCGCGTTTGGTTGCCTGGGAGAAATACCCGAAATCAGGCGGACATGGCTTTGGCTGAGTTGTGACTCATCCTGCGCTCCGGAGTGAATTACGAAACGAATCGGGACTTAGGCCGTTTTTTTCGAAACGAACCGAAGGTACGGCTCCGCAGCCCGGCTTGCCGGAACGGCAGTCCGAGGCCGACGCTATCTCTTTTCTATGATCGTTGAATTCATATGGTCCACGAGATTCCAGCCATACGCGACTGCTGCATTTGCACTTAGAATACTTAGAACATCGTTGTAGGTATCAATGTCAGTGAACAAGGCAAATGCCTCCGGCTAATGATTTCGAATCCTAATCTGATATCAGATCTGTTTACGGGACCACTCTGTACTACAGGAAGAAGTTTACACGAACGCGCACAGCCGCCCGATACGTGCTCTCAGTAAACTTTTCGAAACGTCAGGTTGATGCGCACAGAGCCGGTGAGAGAATGCTCTCCTGGCTTGAGGGGTGTAATCCCGTGATAGGCAAACCGCGCGGGGCCGCCCCAAACCGCCACGTCCCCGCTTTCAAGGCTCAGCCGGCGTACCGGATCCGAGCGGCGCTTGCCGCCCCATAAGAAAACGGCGGGCAGCCCGAGCGACACCGACACAATCGGAGCCCAGCGGTCGTTCTCATCGCGATCCTGATGCAGGCTGAGCTTTGCCCCGATCGAGTAGCGATTGATCAGGCAGGCGTCCGGATCGTAATGCGTGAAGCCGGCCGCCTCCGCCGCCTCCGCCGCCAGGCGGACAAACGCGGGCGGCATGGCGGGCCAGGCTGCCGACGTTTCCGGATCCAGAGGGTCATATCGATAGCCGCGAGCATCGGAAACCCACCCCACCCGGCCGCAGTTGGTCATCGCAACCGACATGGTGTAACCGCCCGGAGTCACCATCTGGCGGAATGGCGAAACGCTGGCAACACGCTTGGCTTCCTCCACCAGCGCGGACGCTTGCCGGGCCGCAAAGCCGCGCAAAAGAACCGCGCCCTCTTCGAGCCGCTCCACCGTGCATGGCGCGCTCTCGTCATCGAACAGCGATCGCATCTGAATGCCCTAGTCCCAGTATCCCGTGGTCATGGCGTTCTTTGCAGGTTTTTGGCGGCCTCCACTTATCCGGATCGATCCGGTTTGGGTTGCTCTTTCTCTTTGCTCTTGGCGCGCTTCGAGATTTCGCGCACCAGCCGGCGATAGTCCGGATGTCCGCCGCTTCGGAAGGGGAACCACTCGCCGTCGCGCCAGGAGGAAAAATACCAGCGCGAAAACAGCGCCAGATGCTCCAGACGATTGCTTTCGGTGCAGGGGGAAGCAAGCGCGCCGGCCAGCATCTCGCGCAAGTGCTGGTCGAGCGATTTCGCCGCCACCTGCTCGGCCGAAAACTCTGCGAAAACCGGCTCCTGCCAGAAGCCGTTTACCAGCGGCCAAAGACCAAAGCGCTTTTCGCCGCGCGCCGGCGTCAGCGCCACTCCGCTGAACCCGCTGACATCCGCGACCATCTCGTCGCGCAGTTTGCTTGCGGATTGGATCCGCTCCAGACGTTTCTGTATTTGCGCGGCCTGCTCGAATTCCATCTCTTCCGACGCCCGGTCGCGCGCGCCTGACAGCGCCGCCAGAGCGGCTTTGCCGTTGCTCCCCAGAAAATCGGCGGCGCGTTGTGCTTCGCTGGCATATTCCTCCACGCTCACCGCGCACTGGCAAGGACGAAGGCATTGGTTCATCTCGCCGTAAATACAGCCGGGATGCTCCGGGTGCGGCGCGAGTGTTTCAGTACACCGCCTAATTTGAAACAGGCCGAGCACTTCGCTTTCGTAATGCTGTGCCGCATCGCGCGTAACGAACGGCCCGATGGTCAGCTCGGAGGCGCGGGGAACACGGTTCAGAATCGTAAGCCGCGGGAACACGTCGCGGGTTAGCGCCAGGAACCACGGTATGCGCAGTCGCAGGCGTTTGCGATAATCCTCCGGATAATACTCGCGGGTGAGCCGGTAGAGCAGCAGCGACGACTCCAGACGCGACCCGGTGAGCCAGCATTCGATCGCTTCCACGCTCGCCCGCAGAGCCGCTAATGCGGCAGGCTGCGATTTATGGTAGGAAAGAAAAAGGCGCTGCAACCGGCGCGGCAGACTGGCCGACCATGCGATGTGCGTGTGGCTTCCGGCGAGCCGCAGCGCATAGACCCCGGCGCCGGCCGGACACGCCGCGATCTGTTCCGGAAAATCGACGGCATGCGGATCGAGAACAAGGGGCGTAAAGTTCTTCACAAGCTCAGCCGATAGATTTCCGATTGAATTGTACGGATCTCATGAGTGAGCAAACAGAACCCCGAGCGTTAGCGAGGGGAGCGCGCGTACCCCTTCCTGACGGTCGCGGTTCCGTTTTGAGTCACGGACTCAAAAACAGGCACTTGACACCGTCTCCGCTCAGTCTAGAATAGGTCATATTTCGCTATGCAAGCTTGTCAGCACGAGCGAACCGAATTCCTCTACCGGCGCGATGGCGTCGATTACGTCCGCTGCCTCGATTGTGGCCAGGTGTTGGAGGCGGAGGACCTGGACTCGGTTCCGGTTTACGAGGACGAAGAGGAACCGTCAAAACAGAGCCGGGAGCGTAAGCGACCAGCACGCTGATCCGCAGGCTTCCTCGTGAGATCCTGAAGCGGGTAGCATGTCGAACCTTGTCCGCATTTCTCCCCTGGAACGGAATCTGCTGCGAGCGCCTTTGCGGATCGTCTCCATCGGAGGCGGGACCGGCTTGTCGACGCTGCTTTCGGGCCTGAAGCGGCATGCACGTGGTTCGCAGAAGGAGCCGGAGCCTGGCCGGCCGGTTCTCGAAGTGGCGGCGGTGGTGACGGTCACCGACGATGGCGGAAGTTCGGGCCGGCTGCGGCGCGATTTCGATATTCTGCCGCCGGGCGATATTCGCAACTGCATGGTGGCGCTCTCCGAAGACGAAGACCTGCTCGGCCAGTTGTTTCAGCACCGCTTCGCCAGCGGCCGCGGCCTCAAGGGGCACAGCTTCGGCAATCTGTTTTTGACCGCCATGCACCAGGTTACCGGCGATTTCGCCCATGCGGTCCAACTATCTTCCGAGATTCTGGCCATACGCGGCCGTATTTTCCCGGCCACTTCGGCGAACGTGACGCTGGAGGCGGTTCTGGCCGATGGATCCATTGTGCGTGGAGAGAGCAGAATCAGCAAAAGCCGTCAGCCGATCAAGCAGATCCGTCTGTGCCCGCACCAGTGCCCGCCGCTCGGCGAGACGCTGGAGGCCATTGCCCGTGCCGATCTCATCACGCTCGGCCCCGGCTCGCTCTACACCAGCGTCATCCCGAATCTGCTGGTGAAGGGAATTGCCGAAGCCATTGAACGCTCGCCCGCTATGAAGGTTTATTTTGTGAATTTGATGTGGCAGCCGGGAGAGACCATCGATTTTTCGGCATCGCGGCACGTGGACGCGATTCAGGCCCACGCCGGGTGCAAGCTGGTGGATTGCGCGGTGGTGAACACGGCCCCCATCCCAGCGGTGTTGCAGCGCGCCTATGCAAGAGCGCAGGTGAAGCCGGTGGAGAACGACATTGCTCGTTTGGAAGCGCTGCGCGTGAAGGTGGTCACGGCCGATCTGCTAGGCGACCCGGCGGTTGCGCCGCGCAGGATCCGCCACAATGCGGCCGCGCTTGCCGAAGTGGTGATCGATCTGGCCAGCCGCTCCCGCGCATATCAAGTCCGCCGGGCCGCGCTGGCTCTGCGGGGACGAAAGGCTCAATGAAACATTTCAGCTATCGTGTGGGGCAGCTTGGCCAGCGAGCGCCAAGAGAAAGCTGCGGCCGATTGTGAATCGGCCTGTCCCGGAAGCCAGAATGCCGAATCTGAG
>JBOGMI010000802.1:0-4545 GCA_050746645.1 Bryobacteraceae bacterium
TGCCGTTTGCCGCGATCGCGCTGCTGATGGTCCCGGTTTTCTACAAGCTGCTTTGGACTGCTGCCGGACGCGACACGATTGGGATGACGAGCACAGGCCTCGAACTGGTCGATTTCGATGGGAACCCTCCGTCCGCCGAGCGGCGCTATTACCGGCTCTTGGGAAGTTGGATCGGCCTGCTTGCGGCCGGTATTGGCTTGGTTTGGGCGCTGGTGGATCAGGACGGCCTGGCCTGGCACGACCACATTTCAGGCACATTTCCGACACTGCGGGAGTAGGTGGGAGTAGCCCAAGCTCGTCAGGGTCACAGCTGAAGACCGCTTCCTGCGGTCGCGGCTCGGTAAGCTGTTGGAAGCGCGAGAGTGTGGTTGTGACGAATTTAGTACCTACATAGTCAGATTTCAACCGAGCCGCGACCGCGAGGGAGCGGTTTTCCTCTTGGGTTCCGGCTCGTCCGGGCTAGGGAGCGGTCCTCGATTCCGCGCACGACGAACTTTGGCTAGTCACAACCTCCATTTCTATTCCTTTCAGCAACTTACGCGAAATCGCTTGGAACCCCATCGTATACTGGATTTTTAGAGACCGTTCTGCTTCGTCCCACAGCTAACAGCTAACAGCTCCAAAAAGCGTTTTCCATTTCTGGAACATTCATATGGCAACTGCCAAACAAATCGCGGCCAATCGCCGCAACGCTCAAAAATCCACTGGCCCCAAATCCGTCGAGACCAAGGCCAAAGTCGCCCAGAATGGCGTCAAGCACGGCCTCTGCGCCAAATTCCGCGTCCTTAAGGAACTCGAAAAGCAGGAAGACTTCGACGCTCTCCTGAACCAGCTCATGGAAGACGAACAACCCGTCGGCCAGGCCGAAATCGAGCTGGTGGTCAAAATGGCTGAACACACATGGCTCGCCAAGCGCGCCCTGCGCTTCCAGAACCAATGCTTTGCGCTCGAGCCGAAATCTCCCGAGCAGGTGAAGAAAGGCGAAATCCCTGTCGGCGTCGACTTAACTTACCTCGAATATTACGTCCGCTACCACGCCGCCCAGGACCGCGCCTACCAACGCGCCTCCACCGAGCTTCAGAAACGCAAGAAAGCACGGCAGTTAGCTAAAATTGGCTTTGCTTCGCAAAAACGTGCTGAGGCCGAAGAATCGCGCAAAGCCGAAAAGCACGCCGTCCACATCGCGACCGCCAAACTGCGCAAACAACGGGAAGAAATGAAGCTGGGCGACGATCTCGCGAAAATGCTGCCTCCCGATTTCGATCTCTCTTCTCTCGATCAAGCTTTTTCCGCCGCGGCCCACGCAACTTCGCCCGTACTCAGCAGAGAAGCATCTTCCAAAATGTGATCCGATACTGCCGCGAGCCTGCTAAACTGTTGGCCGATGGCAAGCGTGAAAAACCAGGAGAGAACAACGACCCTTGGCGGGACTGCTTACGCTTTGGCAGGTCCGCAGCTAAAGCCGGGCGATGCCGCGCCGGATTTTGAAGCCGTCGACGGAAACCTGAAAAACGTAGGTCTCGAGCAGACGGGGAAGGGCATCCGCATCTTCAGCGTCGTTCCTTCTCTCGATACACCGGTCTGCGACGCGCAAACCAGGCGTTTCGAGCAGGAGTCGGCAAATCTGCCGGATGTCCAAATCTTCACCATCAGCATGGATCTGCCCTTTGCTCAGAAACGCTTTTGCGGAGCTTTCGGCGTCAATCGTGTGGCGATGCTATCCGATCACCGTAGCGGCTCCTTCGGCGAGCATTACGGCACCCTGATTCCCGATCTGCGGATCGAGAGCCGCGCGATCTTCGTCATCGACGGCGGAAATCGCATCCGCCACGCCGAGTATGTAAAGGAATTAGGCGAGCACCCGAACTACGATGCGGCGCTGGAAGCCGCAAGATCGACTGCGGCTCAGACCGCTCGCACGGGCGCCTAGAGCGAAGCGGTCTGCAATCTTTCCGCTTCTGCAAAGATGTGCCTATCGGGCAGCGTCGCGGTTTGAAACCAGAATTCCTTAATCGCTTCGATAGTGTGGATAAACCCGCCAAGATCGGCGGGCTTGGCGATGTAAGAGTTCGCATTCAGCGCATAGACATCCGCAATGTCTTGTGCGGACTGCGAGCTCGTCATCACGATTACCGGAATCTGCTTCAGCCGCGGCGAACCTTTGATCTCCGCCAGAACCTCACGCCCGCTCTTTTTCGGCAGGTGCAGATCGAGCAAAATCAGATCGGGGCCGTGTTCGCGCCCCAGTTCCGTTTCGTGCAGCCAGTTCATAGCCTCTACCCCGTCCTGAGCCACACGGATGTCCACCCAAAGCAAGACCTCCTTGGCGGCCTCCTGCACCAGGCGCGCGTCGCTCGGACTGTCTTCAACTAGTAGAATCCTCATGATCCCTTAACCTAATACCGAGCAATTTCCAAGCCAAAGCCTCTAAATGGTTGTCGAAAATGGCGCAAATCATTGCACAAGTGGTAAGAAATCGTACATATCCCCATCCGGTCTGAAAAAATTACCCGTGTTTTTTTCGCGGAAGCGTCCGGGTTGACATTCCACTCATCTGCTTCTTATCATGGACGTTACCGGCGGAGGGTTCTTGATCAAGCTAGATATTATCAACGAAGTGGTCAGCCGTACTGGTATCACCAAAACCAAGGCGGAGGACGCAGTGGAGACGGTCTTCGAAACCATGAAGAAGGCGCTCACCGAAGGCGACCGCATCGAGCTGCGCGGCTTCGGTATCTTCAATGTGCGCCCACGCAAGACCGGTATCGGACGCAATCCAAGGACCGGCGCCGAAGTTGCGATTCCGCCCGGGAGAGCGGTTCGCTTCAAACCCGGCAAAGAATTGCAAACGTTACAGTAACCAATGTGTCTGAGCTGGGCTTCAGCGGCACGCTGAACCGTTATACCGAGGCCGGAGCTGCTGTTCGCGCTCCGCGGCGATGGTGGCTGCACATCCTGCTGCTGCTCCTGACGCTGCTCACCACAACGACCTTCGGTTTCGCGCTCTCGAAAAGCTTTGCCGCCGGTTCGACGTTTGATGTCGGATGGTGGGTGCAGGCATATACGCGTCTGCTACACGGCGACCCGGCTCTCTGGGCCGGATTCCAATTTTCCCTCCCGCTGCTCACGATTCTGGTTGCGCACGAGTTGGGTCACTATGCTGCCTGCCGCATCTGGCGCGTGGACGCCAGCCTGCCGTTTTTCCTGCCCTCGCCGGCTCTGCTCGGCACCTTCGGCGCGTTCATCCTAATCCGCTCGCCCTTGTACCGGCGTAAGGCGCTGTTCGATATCGGCGTTGCCGGGCCGATCGCCGGCTTCGTCGTTTTGCTACCCTTCTTGGTGGGCGGAATCGCCCTATCGCGCGTCGAGCCCGGAATCGGCGCGCACGGTTCTTTTCTTTTCGGGACGCCGCTCCTCTTGCGGCTCGTAGAGCTGGCCATTTTCCCCGGTGTTCCGGTTTCCAGCATTGCGCTCCATCCCATGGCGATGGCGGCCTGGGCGGGCTTGCTCGCGACGGCGCTGAATCTGCTGCCGATCGGCCAGCTCGACGGTGGCCATATCGTCTACGCTTTGTTCGGCGAGCGCTGGCATCGCGCCGCTTCCACCATGGCGATAGCCGCGCTCTTCGTCCTCGGCTTTTTCTATTGGCCGTGGTGGTTTTGGGCGCTGCTGATGTTACTGTTTGGCCGGCGCCACCGGCTGGTCTACGATAGTGCCGGGCTTTCGCGAACACGCGTGGCCGTCGGCTGTCTCGCGGCGGCCATGCTCGTGCTCTCTTTCTCTGTGGTCCCGGTGCGTACGGGATGAAAATTTCGCGCAAACCGGGGACAGGCTTCGAATTTCCGGGTCGGAGTCTTGCCCGGTTTGGGGAGCATGGTGGTCCGGAAATTCGTTGCCTGTCCCCGGTTTGTCCAGGAATGGCCGCATGAAAATTTCGGCCACCATCATCGCCTTCAACGAAGAACGGAATATCGCGCGCGTAATCGAGAGTCTGCGCTGCTGCGATGAAGTTCTGGTTCTCGACAGCGGCTCCAACGACCGCACGGTCGAGATCGCCGAAAAGCTCGGCGCGCGCGTAGTGGAGGCCTCGTGGCATGGGTATGCGGCGCAAAAGAACATTGCGGCGCAATTGGCTTCCTACGACTGGATCTTATCGATCGACGCCGACGAGAGCGTAAGCGAAGCCCTGGAAGCCGAAATCTGGCATATCAAGAAATGCGGCCCCCAATGCGACGGCTACACTATGCCGCGGCTCGCGCAATACCTGGGCCGCTGGATCCTGCACAGCGGCTGGTATCCGGATCGCAAAGTGAGATTGTTCAACCGCGCCAAAGCCGAATGGATCGGCGATTTTGTGCACGAATCGGTGAAGGTAGCGGGGCGTGTGGGACACTTAAAGTCGAATCTGCTGCACTTCACCTGTGACTCGCTTTCCGAGCACTTGCGCAGCATGGACCGCTACACCACGCTGGCCGCGCAGGAGATCGCCGCGGCCGGAAAGCAGGTGCCGATCGGGAAAATTCTCTGCGATCCGCCGTGGACGTT
>JBOGMI010000803.1:0-1623 GCA_050746645.1 Bryobacteraceae bacterium
CCACCATGAGCCAGTAGAGCCCGGTGATGTAGCGACGTGCCACAAACTGGAGAGCGAACGCCACCAGGAACCCGACAGCTCCCAACATAACGGCGACATAGGGGTTGATATGAAAGACGAGATAATCCGAGGTGGCCTCCCCCATCGCTGTGGTGAGTATCTTTGTGACCCAGAACAACAGCGTGATTTCCGGAACCTTGCTGTCGAGTTGCCTGGAGAAGTAACCTCCCTCAGCGAACGCAAATTCGTGCATCGATACTCCTGCTGCTGTCGCGTTACCCCGATACGTCTATCACCGCGATGACGCGGGCCGGAAGGCGAAAGTAATTTTGTTCGTGCCGGCACGCATGTTGAGCTCTTTGAATGAGAAATCCTTACGGGCCAGCGGCAACTCCAGCTGCCCGGATCGGTCCCGCACCAGGATCACGTTGTCCCCACGTCCTTCTCACGATGTCTTTCTCATCGGCTCCGCTGGCGGCAATGCAAATGGCGGCGGCGAGGAAGACCGTGCGCTCGCGGGCGATGACGTAGTCCCGTGCACATTCGGCGGTGTGGATCTGGACGCCTGAGGTTGGGCCGGGTCCGGGGTCGCACGGCCCCGGCGCGAGTGCGAGGGCGGAGCCCTCGCACTTTCCTGCGCTGGGTCCGACAGCAGGTGGGTCGGTCCGCGGCAGGTCGGCGGTTTCGGACCATTATCCCCTGATCGGCGCACGGACTTACCCCCATGGGGGTGGATAACCTCTCGGCGCCTCGTCATCCCGGTCGATCCCGATAGCCGCGGCGGCACTTGGTGCGGGCAAGGCGGGCGAGTGCGTTGAGCACGGCACCGGCTTCGAGGTGCCAATGCGGCGCCAGTGGCGAGCGGGCCGAGCGCGGTTGAAGGGGCCAACCAAATGACGAGGCGCCAGTAGGGAGAAGGCTCAACCGCGCAATTTCGTACGGTTGGACCCTTCACCCCTTATCGCGGATTGGTTGAAAGACCATTGCCTTGCGACACTTCGAGCAGCCCTCCGACAGGCAAGCCCGGTACCCTCTCCATGCGAACAGGCGATACCCTTAACGGTCGATCACGCTCAGGGCGGGATGTCTGCCAAAAGTATCGTTGGGTCGATTGTAAAATGAGGCACGTGAGCTGTCCGCTCTGGTAAGCGCCAGTATCAATCCCGATCCGGTTGAGCTGTACATCGGGCACCTGTGTGACGTTGTGGCCGTGTACGATAATCTGCCCGTGGTTGCTTCGGCTGTTGAGGAATGTCTTCCCGATCCAAAGCATGTCCAGCTCGGTCTGACGGTCGAACGGCGTGCCGGGCCGAATGCCGGCGTGAACGAAGAAGTAGCCGCCTTCGGAATGAGACAGTCTAAGATCACGAAGAAACGCTGAGTGCGCCCAGGGCAGCGCCCGGAGAAGCTCCCGATGGACCCGATGGATTTCCGACCGCGACAATGACCGTGGCGGCAGCACGCCGTAGCTTCGTACGGTGCTGTCGCCGCCGTGGGATAGCCAGAGCCTCCCAAGTTGAGGATTGGCAAGAAATCGGATCAGGCAGTCATCGTGGTTTCCCTTGAGGTGGATCCGTTCAAGGCCGGGAAGCGGATCATTGATCAACATGTCGATTACCCCGC
>JBOGMI010000804.1:0-9655 GCA_050746645.1 Bryobacteraceae bacterium
GGCTTGCCGGGTTCCGGCAAAGTCCAGCTCTGGGACGGTATGACGGGCCAAATGTTCGAGCAGCCGGTCACCGTGGGCTACATCTATATGCTCAAGCTGAGCCACCTGGTGGACGACAAGATCCACGCGCGCTCGATCGGGCCGTACTCGCTCATTACCCAGCAGCCGCTGGGCGGGAAAGCTCAGTTCGGCGGGCAGCGCTTCGGCGAAATGGAAGTTTGGGCGCTCGAAGCCTACGGCGCGGCTTACATTCTGCAGGAGCTGCTCACCGCAAAATCCGACGACGTCTACGGGCGCGCCAAGATTTACGAAGCCATCGTCAAGGGCGAAGCGGCCGCCGAACCCGGCGTGCCGGAATCGTTCAACGTTTTGATCCGCGAACTCCAGAGCCTGTGTCTCGATGTGGAATTAATGAAGAAACCGCAAGAGCTGCCGGATCTGGCGCATGCCGCGGATTAGATATGGAGGGGTTGCTGAAAAATCGTGGCGCACGCACTCTTGCGTGCCGCGTCGAGACTCGTCTCGACGATTGGGAGCGGTGTTCAGTGATCCGTTGCTTATACGTGGACAGGACGTCCCCTTCGTGCCCCACGTCCTGTTCGCCGTTCTCGAAACGGGCTCGAGCTGCTGAAAGGCATTAAAGGATAACTAATGTATCGTTCCTCTCCGTACGATAGAGCCAATCTCATTGCCGACTTCGACTCGATTCGCATCAGCCTGGCCTCTCCCGAAAAAATCCGGAGTTGGTCGCACGGCGAAGTAACCAAGCCGGAAACCATCAATTACAGAACCTTCAAGCCGGAGCGCGACGGACTGTTCTGCGCCCGCATCTTCGGTCCTGTCGCCGATTGGGAATGTCTCTGCGGCAAGTACAAGCGCATGAAGCACCGCGGCGTCATCTGCGACAAGTGCGGCGTGGAAGTGACGCTTTCCCGTGTGCGCCGCGAGCGTCTCGGGCACATCGAGCTCGCCAGCGCCTCCTCGCATGTCTGGTTTTTTAAGGGTTTGCCGAGCCGCATCGGCTATCTGCTCGATATCACACTCCGCGAACTGGAGCGCGTGCTTTATTACGAAGCTTTCGTGATCATCGATCCGGGCGAGGCGACGGGGATCACGGCCGGCGAAGTCATCAGCGACGAGCGGAAACGCCAACTGGACCAGGAATTCCCGGGTAAATTCGTCGCCATGATGGGCGCCGAAGGCATAAAAGAGCTGCTGAAGAAGATCGATATCGAAGGCCTGAGTCTGGAAATCCGCGAAAGGATGAAGACGGAGACTTCGGCGCAAAAGAAGCTGAAGTTCGCCAAGCGTCTGCGGGTGGTCGAAAGCTTCCGCAAATCCGGCAACAAGCCGGAGTGGATGATTCTGGACGTCATTCCGGTAATTCCGCCGGAGCTGCGCCCGCTGGTTCCGCTCGATGGCGGCCGCTTCGCGACTTCCGATCTCAACGATCTTTACCGCCGCGTGATTAACCGTAACAACCGGTTGAAGAAGCTGATGGAGCTGCACGCTCCCGACGTCATTGTGCGCAACGAGAAACGCATGCTGCAGGAAGCGGTCGACGCATTGTTCGACAACGGCCGCCGCGGGCGTGTGCTGCGCGGCGCCAACAACCGGCCGCTCAAGTCGCTCTCCGACACGCTGAAAGGCAAGCAGGGCCGCTTCCGCCAGAACCTGCTTGGCAAGCGCGTCGATTACTCCGGCCGCTCGGTCATCGTGGTTGGCCCCGAACTGAAACTGCACCAGTGCGGCTTGCCGAAAAAGATGGCGCTCGAACTGTTCAAGCCGTTTATCTATCACCGGCTGGAGCAGCGCGGCCACTGCACGACCATTAAGCAGGCCAAGGAACTAGTGGAGCAGCAGGATCCGGTGGTTTGGGACATTCTCGAAGAAGTGATTCGCGACCACCCCATTCTTTTGAATCGCGCGCCGACGCTGCACCGTCTCGGCATTCAGGCGTTTGAGCCGGTTCTGGTGGAGGGCAAGGCAATTAAGCTGCACCCGCTCACCTGCACCGCCTTCAACGCCGATTTCGACGGCGACCAGATGGCGGTCCACATTCCGCTCTCGCCCGAAGCGCAGATCGAAGCGGCGACTTTGATGCTGGCGTCGAATAATATCCTTTCGCCGGCGCATGGCGCGCCGATCGCCGTCCCTACTCAGGACATGGTGCTGGGACTGTATTACCTGACCAAGATGCGCCCCAATGCAAAAGGCGCGGGCCGCACGTTTGCTTCCATCGACGACGTTCTGATCGCACTCGAAATGGGCGAAGTCGAAACGCTGACGCCGGTGAAGCTGCGGTACACCGGCCGGGTGATCGACCTGACCAAGGCCTTCGATAACCAGAACATCATTTATACCGAGCCTATCGAGTTCAACAAGCAATACATGGACACCACGGTTGGCCGTGTGATTCTCAACGACGTGCTGCCCAAAGAGATGCCCTACATCAACGGCCTCTTGAAAAAGAAGGGCGACGGCCAGTTGGTTCAATACTGTTATCTGCGATTCGGCCTGCAAACGACCGTGCAGATGCTCGATGAAGTGAAGAAGCTCGGGTTCTACTATGCCACTCGCGCCGGCATCTCCATCGGCATCGACGACATGGTAGTGCCCTCCGAGAAGGCTGGCCTGGTGCACGAAGCCGAGCGGCTGGTGATCGAAGTCCAGCAGCAGTATCAGGAAGGCGCCATCACCCAGTCGGAACGCTACAACAAGATCATTGAAATTTGGTCGAAGGTCACCGAAGCGGTATCGGAACGCATGTTCAAGAACATGGAAAACGACGACCGCGCCGGACTTCTAAACCCGATCTACATCATGGCGGACTCGGGCGCCCGCGGTTCCAAACAGCAGATCCGGCAGCTTTCCGGCATGCGCGGCTTGATGGCGAAGCCTTCGGGCGAAATCATCGAGACGCCGATTACGGCGAACTTCCGCGAAGGCCTGAACGTGCTGCAGTACTTCATCTCGACGCACGGGGCGCGCAAGGGCTTGGCCGACACCGCTTTGAAGACGGCCGATTCCGGCTATCTGACGCGGCGGCTTTGCGACGTGGCGCAGGACGTTATTATTACCGAAGACGACTGCGGCACCAGCGACGGCATTTACGTCGATCCAATTATCGAATCGGGTGAAATCATCGAGCCTCTGCGCGACCGTATCGTGGGCCGCGTGGCGCTCGAAGACCAGCGCGATTACGAGACCAACATCATCGTCGGCGTGAACCAGGAGATCACCGAAGAGCTGGCCAGCGCCATTCAAGCCGCCGGCATCGAGCGGGTGAAGATCCGCTCCGTGCTGACTTGTGAATCGAAGCGCGGCGTTTGCCGGCTTTGCTACGGCCGCAACCTGGCCACGGGCAAGATGGTCGAGCGCGGCGAGGCGGTCGGCATTATTTCGGCGCAGTCCATCGGCGAGCCGGGCACGCAGCTCACGATGCGGACCTTCCACATCGGCGGCGCGGCGACCCGTATCAGCGAGCAATCGACGCAGGACGCCAAGAGCGACGGCTTCGTGCGTTTCAGCAACATCAACACCGTGCACAACAATAAGGGCGAGTTGATTGCAATGAACCGCAACGGCATCCTCATCATCGTGGACGACAAAAACCGCGAGCGTGAACGCTATCCGGTTGTCTACGGCGCGAAGATCAACGTCCAAGACGGCGCGGCGGTCAAAGCCAACCAGATCCTGCTCGAATGGGATCCGTACACCTTCTCGATCCTCACCGAGGTCAGCGGTACGGTCCATTTCAAGGATCTGATCGATGGCGTCACCACGCAGGAGCAGGTGGACGAGATCACCGGTAACATGCAGGTGGTGGTTACCGAATCGGCCGACGAGAAGCGCTTCCCCGCGGTGATCGTGCGGCCGGAAGGCGGATCGCGCTCGGAAGAAAAACGCTACCTGATGCCCACGCACGCCCACCTGATGGCGTCGGACGGCGAGCCGGCGCACGCCGGCGATGTGCTGGCGAAGATCCCGCGCGCCACCACCAAGACCAAGGACATTACCGGCGGTCTGCCGCGCGTTGTGGAGCTGTTCGAGGCCCGCAAGCCGCGCGAAACCGCGATCATTGCCGAAATCAACGGCACGGTGAAATACGGCGAAGTGACCAAAGGCATGCGCAAACTGTATGTCGTCGGCGACGATGGCGTGCAGAAGGAATACTCCATTCCGCGCGGCGTGCACATCAACGTGCAGGAAGGCGAGCGTGTGCGTTCGGGCGATCCTTTGATGGACGGCCCGCGCAATCCGCACGACATTCTTGCCGTGCTCGGCGAAAAGGAACTGCAGCGCTATCTGGTCAATGAGATCCAGGAGGTCTATCGCCTGCAGGGCGTCAACATCAACGACAAGCACCTCGAAGTGATCTCGCGTCAGATGATGCGCTGGATCAAAGTCGAGGAGATCGGCGACACCGAGTTTCTGCCCGAAGAGGTTGTCGATAAGTTCAGGTTCCGCCAAGAAAACAATCACGTGATCGAGGCCGGCGGGCATCCGGCGAGCGGCAAGCCCGTTCTGCTGGGCATCACCAAGGCCTCGCTTTCGACCGATTCGTTCATTTCGGCAGCGAGTTTCCAGGAGACCACGCGCGTGCTCACCGAAGCCGCTCTCAACGGCAAGGTGGATTACCTGCGCGGCCTTAAGGAAAACGTCATCATGGGCCGCCTGATTCCGGCCGGCACCGGGATGGAGTACTACCGCAACCTGAAGATTGCCGGCGAGGACATCGTCGAAGAGGAGCCGCTGCCGGAAGCGGAAGCGGCCTTCGAAAACCTTCCCGACTACAGCGAGGAAGCCCCCGGCGTCTACACCGGCGGTCTTTCCGAAGACCTCGGCGAAGAGGCGCGGGGCGCCGAAGAAGGCTGAGGCGCGGTACCAACGTTGACAGTGCCGGGGCGACTGAATACGCCGCCCCGGTTTTCTTAAATGAGGAGATCGATTACCGATAAGCCTCGCGGCGGTTGCGGACACCGAAAATCCACACCGCGTTCTCCTTCAGAGTGAACAGGACGCGATAATCTCCCACACGTAACCGGAACGCGCCGGCCAACTCACCACGAAGCGGCAGGACATTGCCGGTTCCAGTACGGGCGTAGCGAAGTACGCCATCGAAGATGCTCATAGCAACATCACGATCAAGCCGGCGAACGTCCTCTTTCGCTTGCTCGAGCCACTGGATTCGGAAGGGCGGCGGCACTACTGAGCTTTTTGGGGCGGAAGCGGAAAATCTTTCATGGTCAGCCCGAATTCGGCGAGGACCTCTTCCATGGGAATCCCTTTTCCGTCGTTTTGAGCCAGCCAATCTCTGCCTTCACGCAAGCGCCGGGCATCTTCTTCGATGAGATGTCCCTCCTCATCAAGCATGACTTCAAGCAGGTGCACAACGGCTGCAAGTTGGCCGGAATCGAGATTTTCGATGAGCTCGTGAGCTTTCAGTTCCAGCGTGTTCGTGGCCATGAGATATTGCAGTTACGCCGGCTGCGGGCTGCCGCCGCCCATCAGACCGGGAAGCGGGTTGGGATGCGGTGCAATGACGGTGCCGTTATCGGGAGGATTCGAGGCCGGAGCGGTCTTGGGGCCGGACACCTTCGGCAGTGGCTTGCCATTGATCAGATCCGTCACCTCCTTGCCGTCGAGCACTTCGCGCTCGAGCAGTGATTCGGCGATGCGCACCAAAGCGTCGGAACGGTCAACGATAATCTGCTTGGCCCGGTTGTAGCCGTCTTCTACCAGCTTTCTCACCTGCTGGTCGATCTTGATGGCGGTGCTTTCGCTGTAGTCGCGATGCTGGGCAATTTCGCGGCCGAGGAAGATCTGCTCGTCCTTCTTGCCGAAGCTGAGCGGACCCAGTTCGCTCATGCCCCACTCGCAGACCATCTTGTGCGCCATCTCGCTGGCGCGCTCGATGTCGTTACCCGCGCCGGTGGTCATTTGATCGAGAAAAATCTCTTCGGCGATGCGGCCACCCATCAGAATGGCGAGCCGCGCTTCCAGATACTTCTTGTCGTGCGAGAGTTTGTCGTCCAGCGGCAACTGCATGGTGAGGCCGAGCGCCATGCCGCGCGGAATAATGGTGACTTTATGCAGCGGATCGGCGTGTTCGTGCAGAGCGGCAACCAGCGCGTGGCCAGCCTCGTGATAGGCGGTCATGCGCTTTTCCTTATCGCTGATGAGCATGCTCTTGCGCTCCACGCCCATCAGCACTTTGTCCTTGGCGAGCTCGAAATCGTATTGGGTGACCACTTTGCGATTCTGGCGCGCGGCCACGAGCGCCGCTTCGTTGACCAGGTTGGCCAGATCGGCGCCGGCAAAGCCGGGGGTCCCGCGCGCGATGATCTTCAGGTCCACGTCGTCGGCGAGCGGGCTCTTCTTGGTGTGAACACGTAAAATGGCCTCACGCCCGCGCACGTCGGGGCGGTCCACGACCACGCGGCGGTCGAAGCGCCCGGGGCGCAGCAAAGCCGGATCGAGCACATCCGCGCGGTTGGTGGCCGCGACCAGAATGACGCCTTCGTTCGATTCAAAGCCGTCCATTTCGACCAGCAACTGATTGAGCGTTTGCTCGCGCTCGTCGTGCCCGCCGCCAAGACCGGCGCCGCGATGCCGCCCAACGGCATCGATTTCGTCAATGAAGATGATGCAGGGCGCGTTCTTCTTACCCTGTTCGAAAAGGTCGCGCACGCGGCTGGCGCCCACGCCTACAAACATCTCGACGAAATCGGAACCGGAGATGGAGAAGAACGGCACACTCGCTTCGCCGGCGATAGCGCGTGCCAGCAGAGTCTTGCCGGTACCCGGAGCGCCGATCAAGAGCACGCCTTTGGGAATGCGGCCGCCGAGCTTTTGGAACTTTTGCGGCTCGCGCAGAAATTCGATGATTTCGCTCAGCTCTTCCTTGGCTTCCTCGACGCCGGCCACATCTTTAAATGTGACCTTCTTCTGCTGTGAAGAGTGCAGCCGGGCGCGGCTCTTGCCGAAGCTGAGAGCTTTGTTGCCGCCGCTCTGCATCTGGCGCATCATGAAAATCCACAAACCGAGCAGGATCAGGATGGGAACCGCGTTGAAGAGAATGCTAAGCCAGGCGTTTCCGCTCGACTGCTTGGAATTCCAGCGCACACCCTTCTCCCGAAGCATGTTGTAGACTTCCGGGTAATTAGCCGGAATCTCGCTGTGAAACGCAACCGTCGCTCCATCGGCGATCATCTTCCCGGTCACATCGGTACCGGTGATGGTTGCGTTCTTGATTTTGCCGTTTTGGATTGCGGTAACGAAATCCGAGGTCGATAAATTGTGGGGCGCGGGGCCTCTGCCGGTCTTTACGGCCATGTACACCAGCACGATGGCGCACACGATAATGACCCAAAAGACCGCCGTTTTTACATTTGAACTCATGAACTCACCTATGAGCGGCGCCTGGGAAACCCGGGGTTCGCCCCGTTCACTTCTCCTAAATTAAAGACGCCAAACTCCTGCTTTTAGATTCATAGAGGGCCATATTCCTCATTCCCAGGCGCGATAGAAGAAGCGCAGGCGGCGGCGCGTTCGCTCGCCAGCCCGAAACTTCGCCGCGACACCGAAGCGCCTCACCCATACAATTTCGCCGCCCAACCAGGCCACTGGCCAATGCCGGCGTTCCCACAACAGAACCCGATGCTCCTGGAACAGCGACTTGATCTTCTCCGCCGTCTGGTGACCCGGCAGCAATACCGCATCCCCAGGCGTCCAGTTGCAAACGGATATTCGATAGTCCGTCCCCTGATTTTGCAGAGCGTCTGCGTCCAGCTCCGCCACTTCTGTCCATAAGTGGCGATCTTCCTTGAAATTAGCACAAAATGAAGGTTCCTGCTCAAGCGTTTCCAGATAAATTGTGCCTGCGCCCAGCGGAAGTTCGCATTTTTCGTTCGCCTTCAAATCAATACAGTAATGCCGCTCGGCGGGGCCCTGTCGCGGCGCGGCGAGGCGCAGTTGACCGTACGAGCGCAGGGCGTCCACTCCGGGGACCAGGACACGATCATGGGCCTGGTTACCGGAGCAAACCTCAAGTATTGCTTCAATGTGGCGCAGATCCAGGGAACGAAGATCTCCGCGCACGGCAAGCAGCGCACGGCGGAGTACTCTGCGGCGTACTGCGAGACTAAGCTCCAGAAGCGGGTGGACATCCAGGATCAGGCCGAAGCGGCTGGGACGGCAAATGCGCCCGAAAAGCGGTTCGATCTGCCCGGCCCAATAGTCCTCCTCGTCGCCGGCGAGGCTGGCGGTTGCAGCCAAGACCGCTTCGAGATTGGGGTTGAAGTGCTCTACAAGGGCGGGCAGGATCTGGCTGCGCAGGCGATTGCGGCTAAAGCGCGGATCGGCATTGGAGGAATCTTCGCGCCAGCAGATGCCGTTGGCAGCGGCCCAGGCACGCACCTCGGCGCGGGTGGTTGTCAGAAGCGGCCGAATGAAGCCGTCCGGAGTGACCAGACGCATACCGGCCAGCCCGGCCAGCCCTGAGCCTCGGAAGAGCCGCAGGAGCACAGTCTCGGCCTGATCGCTCCGCGTATGGCCGAGCGCAATGCGGGCCAGCCGCTCTTTTTCCATGGCACGGTGAAAAAAATCGCGGCGGATATCGCGAGCCGCCTGTTCCAGATTGCCGCTCGGCGGCGCAGCATGCTCGACTACGATGGGCAGCGAGAGCGAAGCGGCGACATCGCGGACCAATGTCTCGTCGGCATCGGATTCGGCGCCTCGCAAGCCATGATTCACGTGCAAGACCAACAGATCGAGACTCAGAGCGTGCAGAACGTGGAGCAAAGCCAGGGAATCCGCGCCGCCCGAGACCGCCACGCCGATGCGGCTGCCGCTGGGCGCCATGTTATAACGATTGATGATTTCCGCGACTTGCTCGACCAGGCCGATATGGTCATTGTAAGTCGCGGTCCTCTTGACACCATTCATGCAAATCAATCCGCCTCTGACCGCGCAGGAATTTCGAAAAGCCGCCGCCGGGATTCAGCTCTTATTGATGGACGTCGACGGCGTGCTCACCGACGGGCGATTGTTCCTGCTGCCGGCTCCGGACGGGAGCATGGTGGAGACCAAAGGCTTCGATTCGCAGGACGGCATCGCGCTGCGCTGGCTGAGCTGGTATGGCATTAAAACCGGAGTCATCAGCGGCCGCGATTCTCCGGCCACGAGCGAGCGAGCCCGCCAGGTCGCCATGAGCTATGTCTACCAGGGTCATATCGAGAAGATCCCGATTTTCGAGGAGATCATGGCCGATGCCCGCATCTCGCCGCGCGAAGTTGCCTATGTGGGCGACGATTTGACCGATGTCGTGATCATGCGGCGCGTCGGGCTGGCCTTTGCGACACACAACGCGGCGGACGAAGCGAAACGCTCGGCACACGCGGTCACCGATGCTTCGGGCGGCCGCGGCGCGGTCCGCGAGGTGATCGAAACCTTGCTGAAGGCTCGAGGCGTCTGGGAGGAGTTGCTGAAGAAGTATGAGGTTGCGGGCTAGCCCCACGGCGTGGAATAGGCCTTTGGTCAAGCCAAAAGGCCGATTCCACCGGCCACGATTCAGTTTCTGCTGTCCTGGACGATGCAGCCATTCATGGAGCGGGCATAAGCGATGAGATCGGTAGGCCACCAAACGAGCTGG
>JBOGMI010000805.1:0-3770 GCA_050746645.1 Bryobacteraceae bacterium
AGCGTGTGCTCGTTCTGGAGATTTCGATCGAGCACTCTCCGTTGAGTTGTGAGATGAATGAGCGGCAGTCGGGGATCCACCGCATGAACAGCGCTCCGAATCGCCGGGATGAATGCTTGCGGTTCGCGTGCCGTCCGAACTTCAAAGGCGAGAGATCCGAGAGTATCGATGTTGCCCACCGTGAAGGGAATGTAGACGGCGGGGTCAAGTTCCCCGCGAAGCGATTCGTCCCGGGCATCTTGAACCACTCCCACGATTTGAAATTCGTGCGCGGGGTCGGCACGATCGGAAAAGTTGAACCGGTGACCCAGGGGGTTCAATGCCCCGTAGAAGTAATGGGCAAACGTCTTGTTGACGATTGCGACCTTGCGCTGCCCGGCAATATCGCGTTTGCTCATGTCGCGGCCAAAGAGAAGCTTCATCCCCATGGTCTTCACAAAATTCGGGCCGACGCCGGTGTGAGGAACATACACGCCCTTGCCGGAATGAAGCGCTCCGCCGTCCGTGGTTATCGGAGCGTTAAAGCTCCATCCCCCCAAGAATGCGAAATTCGATTCCGTAGCGCTGCGGACGCCGGGTACGGTTTGGATCTTTTGAAGAATTTGACCGTATAGCGCCGCAAGGCGGGCGCCGGAGTAGCCATCGTTGCGTCCATCGAGCGTAAAGAGCAGCACATTATTTTCCTCGAAGCCTAAATTCTGGTTCTCTAGATTCGAGAGCGTGCGAAGAAACAGGCCGGCGCCGACCAGAAGCAGCAGCGAAAGCGCAATTTGTGCCGCAACCAGCGCTTTCGTGCCGATGGAACGCCGGGAAAACGATGCAGCGCTCTCTTTAAGGGTGGCTGCAAGTTCGACGCGTGTCGCTTTGAGTGCGGGCGCCAGGCCGAAAAGCATGCCGGTTAGAATCGAAACCCCGGCAGTAAAACCGAGCACGAACGTGCCGGTATGGACATCGACAGCCATCGGCTGAGGCCCGGCCAGCAGAGAAAACAGCGCATGACTGGCCGAGGGCACGAATAAGAGTCCGAGCACCCCTCCGAAGATTGCGAGCAAGATGCTCTCCGTCAAAAGCTGGCGAATCAAGCGCCCGAGCGAGGCTCCGGTAGCGAGGCGAATGCCGATCTCGCGCTGGCGACCCGCTGCTCGCGACAGGAGCAAAGTGGCGACATTGGCGCAGGCGATCAGCAAGACCAGACCGACTGCCGCCATGAGAATGAAGAGCTGCTTGGAGTGCCCCTGCTGCAAGAAGTCCATGCCGCCGCTCGCGCTCCGGACCTTAATATAGGGCAGATCGCCGGCATCGAAGTGCTTGTGTAACTTTGCCGTAATGATGCGGTGGAAATAAGTGGTCAGCGCGGCCTGCACTTGCCGGTCCGAAAGATCCGGCTTTCGGCGGACGAATATGTTTAGCCACCAGCTTTGTTTCTTGAATGTACCTTTGAAGCTCCAGGGAGGGAGCAGCGGGTCGTCCCGTAGCGGAAGCCAGAGATCGGCCGGAACCCCGCGGTTCAAGCCGGAGAACTTCGGCGCGGCGACTCCAATGACGGTGCTCGGCGCATTGTTGATGAGCAGTGTCTTGCCGAGTACCGCTGGATTGCGCCCGAATCTTCGCGACCAATAGCCGTAACTGAGAACGACGACGCGCGGAGCCGAAGGGGATATGTCTGTCTTCGCGATCAGCCGGCCGATCCCGGGTGAAAGGCCAAGAGCGTGAAAATAAGTGCCGGTGACTAACTCGCCGGAAGCCATTCCCGGCCGTCCATCTACGACGACATCGGCGTTTTCCCGATTGACCCCCAAGGGCGTATAGCCCAAAATTCCTGAGAGTCCCAAACGGTTCAATAGCTGTCTGTTGTGGGATGCCTGCTCGAAAATCAGATACGGGAGAGAAAGGCCGTAACCGACCGCACCGGAGCGCACTCCCTTGGGAAGTGGTTTGTTACTGCCCCAATCGAGAAGAAGTAACTGTTGAGGGTTCTTCACCGGCAGCGAATTCAGTAATACGGCGCTCACCACGCTGAAAAGCGCCGTATTGGCTCCGATGCCGAGCGCAAGGCAGCAGACGATCACTGCCGTAAATCCTCTGTTATGGCGCATGCTGCGCAGGGCGTAGCGCAGGTCGGCTTTTAGTTCGTCGAAGAGGCGGACGCCTAACGACTCACGGCACTCTTCTTTGTATTTCGCAAAACTGCCGAATTCGAGGCGCGCCCGGCGATTGGCTTCTTCCAGCGAAAAGCCGGAATGCATCAGGTGCTCCGCACGAGTTTGTAGATGAGACTGAAGCTCTTCGGCCATTTCGGCCTCGACCGTTTTACGGCGGAAGAGGGCGCGAAGAAGTTTCATAGCTCTTCCGGCGTCGCTTTCAGCACCGCGGCCATGGCGGCCGCAAGCCGGTTCCAGCCCGCCGCTTCCTGCCGGAGCCGTTTGCGGCCCGACGCAGTGAGTTCGTAGTACTTCGCGCGGCGGTTGTTCTCCGACGTGCCCCACTCGGTAGCAAGCAAGCCCTGCCGCGCCAAACGGAACAAAGCTGGATAGAGCGCACCTTGCTCGACCTGCAAAGCGCCGGAAGAGATCTGCTGGATGCGCAGCAGAACGCCATAGCCGTGCAGCCGGCCGAGCGAAACCGCTTTGAGGATCAGCAATTCGAGAGTTCCGGGGAGAAGCTCCGCCTGTTCCGCCATTTGTACTCCTAAATCACTTAGGAGTATACACGAGTTTTTCCAAGCTGTCTAGACCCGGTTACCTCTTGACATACGAAGATATTACTAGTAATGTATTCCTAGATGCCAAGCGATCTCCCCAGGCCCACCGATGCGGAACTCGAAATCCTGACTGTCCTCTGGAGCATCGGGCCGGCTTCGGTGCGCGATGTTTATAACGTGATCGTGCGCAGCCGTCCGGCGCAATATAGCACGCTTCTCAAGTTCATGCAGATCATGAACGAAAAGGGCCTGGTGCGGCGCGACGAAGCCCAGCGCGCACACATCTACCGGCCCGCCAAGCCGCGCGAATGGACCCGGCAACAGCTCGCCGGAGACCTGCTGAACCGCGCCTTCAGCGGTTCTGCCAAGGAGCTCCTTCTCGGCGCGCTCTCGGCGCGGAAGGCCGGCAAAAAGGAATTATCCGAACTGCGCGAGGTCTTGGACGAATATCAGGCGGGGAAGAAATGAGCGCTCTCCAATATTTGGCCGGCAGCCCGCTCGCGAGGGCGGTCGGCTGGACGCTGCTTCATTCGCTCTGGGAGGGCGCCGTCATCTCCGCCGTGCTCGCCGCGGTGCTGCTGGTCTTGCGCTCACCGCGCCTCCGTTGCGCCGCTGCCTGCCTCGCCCTGCTCGCGCTGCTCGGCGGTTTCGTTTTCACGTTGATCCATCTAATGCCGGAAAATCTGGACGCGGTGCGCCCCCTAACTTCGGGCGCGGCCCCCGCGGGGAATAGCGGAGCTGTCGTGATCGTCTCTCGCCACTGGGCTCCGGATTTTTCAGTAATCGCCCCCTGGCTTGCTCCGTTCTGGTTCGCAGGCGTATTGCTTTTCTGTGCGAGGCATCTGGCAGGCTGTTTATCGCTACGCCGGTTGCGCCGAAGAGGCGTCTGCCAGCCATCCGTCCGATGGCAGCAGGAACTCGTCCGCTTATGCGCCCTTCTGCATCTCTCCCGCCCGGTTCTGTTGCTCGAATCTGCTCTGGCGGATGCGCCGGTTGTTCTCGGCCATCTGCGGCCACTGATTTTGGTGCCTGCCGGTCTGCTCGCCGGCCTGCCGCCGCAACAGATAGA
>JBOGMI010000806.1:0-1208 GCA_050746645.1 Bryobacteraceae bacterium
CGCGGCGAATTACCGGGGCGCGGATAAAGACCGCTTCGGCCGGCTCGCCTTCGAATTCGATCCGCTCGATGCGGCTGTCGATCTGACGCCCGTACGCATTGCGCTCGATCGACATGTCGATGAGCCCAAGCGACTCCTGCGGCGGATTCAAAACCTCGCTCGCGAGCAAGATAGCACCGGCGCAGGTTCCGAAGACCGGTTTTTCCGCGCCAAATTGCCGCAGCGGCTCGAACAGATTTTCTTCGCGCAGCAGCTTGAGGATGGTCGTGCTTTCGCCGCCGGGAATGATGAGCGCATCGAGCGCGGCCAGATCCGCCGGCGAGCGCACTTCCACGGCCTCACCGCCCGCTTGCTCGATGGCTTTGCTATGCGCTTCGAAATCGCCCTGGAGTGCGAGGATGCCGATAAGTGGTTTGGATGGATTCACGAACGAAAACGACCTACCAGATGGTCTCGACCTTCGCAGCCCGAATTTTCGGGCTGCGGCTAATGAGAGGCGCTTGAAGCGCCAAAGCCGTCGCTGCCACAATGCGGTCCGGCAGATCGGGAACCTCGTTGCGGTCCAGGAACTCCAGCGCGTCGGCGACCGCGCGGTCCAGAGGCGCCAGTCTGCACGGTGTGGTTGGATCGTCGATGGCCTGAATCAATCGCTCACGGGCGGTAGATGGCAGCCTGCCTTTCTCGACAAGGTACGTAAGTTCCACAAGGCAAATCGACGGGACATGAATGGCGCGGCCGCCATCTGTAGCTGCATCCAGAGTGTTTTCCGCTTCAGCAGATAATCGCCGATCGCGCGCGAGATACCAAACGATAGTATGTGTATCCACCGCAACGCCCGGCATCAAACGTCTTTCCGGGGGAAGTCTTTCCACATCTCGCGTCGATTCGCTTCGATCTCTTCCGCCGAAAGCGAGACGCCGAGGTCCGCCCAAAGTCCCTTTACGCTTCGCAAGGGCTTCCGATCTGCCGTTTGGTTGCGCAGTCTGGTCGCATGGCTTAGGACCTCTTGCTGCTGATCAGCCGGCAGGGCGCGGACTGCATCCAAAATAGCCTGCTCCAAAGATATTGCGCTTGCCACCTTACCAGCCCCGCGTCTGCATCAGTTCGGATTCCTGCATCTTGGCGACGTCGAGCCCGGGCATAGCTTCGCCGAGTTCTTCGCTGGCTTCGAGCAGTTTTGCCGGATCGCGGTAATAGGTGGCCGCCTT
>JBOGMI010000807.1:0-1445 GCA_050746645.1 Bryobacteraceae bacterium
ACGGAGCGGCCGCCTGCGAGCTGGTCCTGGAGTCGCATCTCCCGCGCACCGTATTTTACGACCTGGATACGCCGGTCACGCTGAGCCGGTTAGAGCGCGGCGAGCAGATCCCCTATCTTCCCGCCGAAGGCCTCTCCGATTTCGACTTAATATTGAGTTACGCAGGAGGAGAAGCGTTGGACCGCCTTCGCAGGCAGCTCGGCGCCCGCTGTGTCGCGCCTTTGTATGGGTGGGTGGACGCTGCGAATTACTATCGGGTCGAGCCGGAGGCGGCGTTTGCCGCGGATTTGTCCTTTTTGGGGACTTATTCGGAAGACCGGCAAAAGCGGTTGGAAGAGTTACTGCTTACTCCAGCGCGGCGCTTGCCGGAGTGGAGTTTCTTGATCGCCGGCGCGATGTATCCCGAGCCGCGGCGCTGGCCCGCAAATGTGCGCTACTTCGACCATGTGTCTCCGCTGCGTCATTGCGCGTTTTATTCTTCCTCGCCGCTGACCTTGAGCATCGCTCGAGGTGCTATGGCGGCCATGGGATATTGTCCCTCCGGGCGGCTGTTTGAGGCAGCGGCATGCGGGGTCGCTGTTGTCAGCGATCGCTGGCCGGGGCTGGAGACGTTTTTCGAGCCGGGAGAGGAGATCCTGATCGCCCAGGATGCGGCTGATACATGCGTGGCGATTCAGGCGGACCGCGCGGAGCTGGAGCGGATCGGCAGGAACGCCCGTGAGCGTGCGCTCGCCTGCCACACGGCGGAAGCGCGCGCCACACGGCTCGTTTCGCTGCTCGAATCGCCCCGCGAGGAGCCAGCAGAGGTGTCTCATGCTGCCGTTGTGTGACCCATTTCGTAGTGGAATAGGCCTTTGGCCTGTCCGTGCGCGGGAGAATGACCGCTACATTCGTCGCGATCAGGCTCCTCACAGGCCAAAAGGCCTATTCCACACAGTCGGCCTGCCGGGGAGAACCTAATATGTGGGGAATCATTCCAGCCGCGGGGACCGGCAGCCGCATCCAGCCGTTAGCGTTCTCAAAAGAGCTTTTGCCGGTGGGAAGTTATCTGGACGGAACGCAGGAGCGGCCGCGCGCAGTAAGTGAGTATCTCGTAGAACGCATGACCTCCGCGGGTGTTACTAAAATTTGCTTTGTCATCTCTCCCGGCAAGTCCGACATACTGGATTACTTCGGCGGCAACGCGCTTTCCGCAGCCATCTTCTATGCTGTGCAGCCGCGCCCGGCCGGGCTGTGCGACGCCATCTTCCGTGCCCTTCCGCTGATTCCCGCCGAAGAAGACGTTTGCATCGGATTACCCGACACCATCTGGTTCCCAGAAACCGCGCTGGCGAGCCTTCCCGAAGGCACGCTCTCGTTTCTGCTGTTTCCGGTCGGCCATCCCGAGCGTTTCGATGCCGTCGTGACTAACGAAAGGGGCGAAGTGGTCGAGATTCAAGTGAAGA
>JBOGMI010000808.1:0-7603 GCA_050746645.1 Bryobacteraceae bacterium
GGCGGGATGTCCGCTGTTCCGGAGCCCGCAACCTTTTTCCTGATACTGCCGGCATTCGCGCTCGCGCTGCTCTTGCGCAAGCGTATCCAAAGCGCGCGCCGGGAGAACTAAATAAATTTGTAACTCATTAAGGAGGAATTGTGGCAAAAAAGGATCTTATTGCAGAAGTAATAGACGCTTCGCCAAGCCGGCGCAAGCTACTCAAGAGTCTGGGGGTCGCGAGCGCCGCGGCAACCGCGATGTTCGCGGTGGGAGATAGGAAGCTGAGCGCAGCGGCGCCGTCATCCGGCCCGTCGGCCGTCGATATTTTGCAGTTTGCCCTGAATCTCGAGTACCTCGAGGCGGAGTTTTATACCTATGCCGTATTCGGGAACGGGATCGATTCTCATGGCATAGGCATCAACGGAAGCGGCAATCCGGGCGTGACTACCGGCGGCAAGAAGGTGAATTTCTCAAATAATTTCGTCTTCACGGGCGCGGTCGCCGCCGAAATCGGAGCCGACGAGCGCGCGCATGTGAATCTGATTCGAGGCGCGTTGACGCAAGCGGGCGTCACGCCCGTCGCCAAGCCTGGGATCAATCTGGATGCTCTGGGAATCGGCTTCGCCAACGAGTATTCGTTCCTGCAGCTCGCCCGAATCTTCGAGGATGTCGGCGTCAGCGCTTATGGCTACGCAGCCGGCGTGGCCTCGCTCGCAACCAGCCCCTATATCGGCACCGCCGCGCGCATCCTCGCGGCGGAAGCGGAACATGTGGGCAACATCCGTCTCGAAGTCGCCCGTCTGGGCGTCAAAACCAAACCCGCGCTCGACGGCGTCGATATCCTCCCTCCGCCTTCGGGAACACTCTTTCTGTCGGTGGACGAATCGACCGGATTGACCGCCGTGCGCAGCCCGGGCCAGGTGCTCTTCCTCGTATACGGCGGTGTCGCCAGCTCGGTCTCCGGCGGCTTCTACCCCACTGGAGTCAACGGAACCATCAACACATCCAGCGCCATGCCCGCGTAGTGCTTCTCCTGGTCCTCGCTTGCTGTTGTCTGGATGCGGGCCCCGGATACACTGGTAGCGGCCCACCCGCTGCCGGGGTTTCCGGGGCTGTTTTATTTGTGTGGTGGTATTTTCTGAGAGCGGGCATCTACCAAACATGGGCGGGTCTGGGTATGAAAGCGAGTCGGAATGGGTGGAACAGCTTCAAAAGCGCGATTCACGCGCGCTGGGCGCCGCATATGATCGCTACGGTAAGGCTGCTTACTCGCTTTTTCTGAGGGTCACGCGCGATCCCAACGCCGCGGAGGATCTGGTCCAGGAACTATTTATGCGGGTGTGGAACCGCGCCCGCGATTTCGACGCGAAAAAGGGTGCGCCCGGAGTCTGGATACTCTCCATTGCGCGGAACATGGCGATCGACTACACTCGTTCCGCAGACGTGAAATTCGCCGCCAGGCTCCGCTCGCTGGATCATGTAGACCCTATGCGCTTCGCGCGGCGCGATGCGGCCGACTCCGCCATCGACTGCTCCCGGGCCATCTCTGCCTCCGCTCTCAAAGATAATGAACGGAAGGTGCTTGAGCTGGCATATTTTGAAGGATTGTCACAATCGGAGATCGCGGCCCGCATCGATCAGCCTCTTGGAACCGTGAAAAGCTGGACTCGATCCGCACTCGAGCGGTTGCGTGAAGCGGTGCGCGCGGATAGGAAAAAATGACCCACTCCGAAATGGATGAGCTGTACGAGCTCTATGTCCTCGGTACGCTCGACGCGGAGCAGGCGGTCGAAATCGACGCACACGTGCGCGATGAGTGCCCGTATTGCCTGGAGCACATTCAGAAAGCGCTGGCGACAACCGCGGCGCTCTCGGGCCTCGCCGAACAGCGGACGCCTCCGCCCCAACTCCGGAGCCGCGTGCTGGCGAACGTGGCGGCGCCCCCGTCGGCCAAGCCGTATCCCTGGCTGCTGGTGGCAGGGCTCAGCGCGGCTTGTCTCGCCCTCATCGGCTTTTCCATCTGGGCCGGTATCCAGATCGTCTCCCAGGGCAATCACATCGGCACGCTTCTGGCGCAGCGGGATCAGTTGCGCGCCGCCGTAGAGGTTCTCAGCCAGCCGGCGACACAGAAGATCGGCTTCGCCGGCACTGTCAATTCGCCCCACGGTCGGGTTTTTGTGAATCCCAGGGGTTTCGTGTTTGTCGCCTCGCAAATGCCGGCCTTGCCCGCCAACAGCACCTTCGAGCTTTGGATTATTCCCACCAAGGGAGCGCCGCAACCGGCGGGCCTCTTCCGCTCTAATCCCGCCGGCAATTCCGTCCGCGTAGGCTTGCAGCACGTCAATATCGCCCAAGTGAAAGCCTTTGCTGTTACGGTAGAACCGCGTCAAGGCTCTAAAGCGCCCACCTCCAAACCATTCTTGATTCTGCCCGTCGGCTGACGCCGGAGAGCGGCCTTCAGCCCGCGCGGAGCTTTAGCGCCGCTCTTCGCTACATTCGATTCATATGCTCTTCTTGCGCCCCGCTCTCCTTCTGCTGGCATTCTGCTTTTTTCTGCCGGCGGCTTTCGGCGCGCAACACCATCTCTTTTTCCGCATCGTGCTGGGGAAGCAATTTTCCAAGCCGGTTTCCGGACGTCTGCTGCTGTTCGTAAAACCCGGCTTCGGCGCTTCGCGCATTGATCCGAACCCGTTCCATCCCAAAGCGGTTTACGTTGCGGCCCAAAAGATACACGATCTCGCGCCCGGCTCGGCTGTCGAGATCGACACTGATGCCGTCGCCTTTCCCTCCGGCTTCTCGCAACTCGCGCCCGGAGACTATCAGGCGCAGGCGCTGGTCGACGTGAATCACTCGTACACGTACAACGGGCGCGGGCCGGGCGACGTCATCAGCCCGGTCGTGCGGCTGCCGCATTTTTCGCCCGCCAATTCGCCCGAACCCACCATCACGCTCGATGCCACCGTGCCCGAACCGGGGCCGCTCGTTCTGCCGGGCTCGCCCACCGAGCAGCATGAAGAAGCCGCCCACATTCACAAAGAAACGTTCGTCAGCCCGGCGCTTTCGCATTTCTGGGGCCGGCCCATTACGATGCGTGCCTATGTTCTGACTCCTCCCGGATATGACAAATCCTCGCGTAAATATCCCGTTGTCTATTTCACTCAAGGCTTCGAGGGAAACATGCGCTACCTCCACAAAATGGCGGCAGGCATTTACCGCCGCATGGCCGATAGCAGGATTCCGCCTATGCTCTGGATTCTCCTCGATGAATCCTGCCCCGAGGGAACCGACGAATTTGCCGATTCAGCGAACGACGGGCCGTGGGGCAAGGCGCTGACCACCGAATTCATGCCCTATCTGGAATCCCGCTATCGGGTGGACCGCCGCGCCGCCGCACGCTTTCTCAACGGCCACTCCTCCGGCGGTTGGGCCACGCTGTGGCTGCAAGTCAATTATCCGAAGATATTTGGCGGTACGTGGTCCACTTCGCCCGATCCCAGCGATTTCCACGATTTCAGCGGCATCGATCTCTACGCGCCGCACGCCAGCATGTATCACAAGCCGGATGGCTCGCCCTATCCTTTGGCGCGTGTAAAGGGCAAGGTTGTCGTCACGTTCAAACAATACTCGCGTCTCGAAGCAGTGCTCGGGCCGTATGGTGGGCAGATGGCGTCGTTCGAGTGGGTCTTTTCGCCCAAAGGGCCAAGCGGTGCGCCCATGCAGTTGTTCGACCGCGTGACCGGCGCCATTCATCCCAAGGTCGCCCACGCCTGGGAGAAATATGACATTTCCCGCATTCTGGCATCCCATTGGACGACTCTCAAGCCATATCTCAACGGCAAGATCCACGTCATTGTCGGCACTGCCGACACGTTTTATCTCGACGGCTCGGCGCACAAACTAAAAGCCGTCCTCGATTCGCTGCATGCCAGTGCCGAGATAGAATTTCTCCCCGGCCGCACACACGGGAATCTCTACCGGATCGGAAACGATCCCATGGGCCTGCTCGATCAAATCGCGGCCGAGATGTATCACAGTTGGCAGGCGCACCGGATGAGCCGGTGAAGTTTACACGAACATCTTCCTAAGGCGTTGATGCCGAAACGGAGATGGAATGAGAAGGCCGGTCTAGCCGGCGGAATAGCGTAAGCTTTCCAATGGAAGTTCGCACTCGAAGGTGCAATCGGAAGGAGACCGGCTCATGAAGAAGCATAACACCGGGATGAGGGATCGGAAGGCACGAAAGAGAATCGGCAAAGCCGCGGCAAAGCGGAGGAAGACAGGCAGCAGCGATCGGGGAGAGCAGGTCACGGTCGGAGTGGATCTGGGCGACAAGAGCAGCCGCTGCTGCGCGATTGGCGAGAGCGGCGAGGTACTGTTTGAACGCAGCGTGACGACTACGAAGAAAGGCATGGCGCAACTGTTTGGAGTATTGGGGCGCTGCCGGGTAGCGCTGGAAGTAGGGACGCATTCGCCGTGGGTGAGCCGGCTACTGGCGGGCTTGGGGCAGGAAGTGATCGTGGCAAACGCGCGGCAGGTGAAGCTGATCAGCCAGAGTACGCGGAAAGACGACAAGCTGGACGCGCAAACACTGGCGCGGCTGGCCCGGGTGGACCCGCAGTTGCTGCGGCCGATCCGGCATCGCAGCGAGCAAGCGCAACTGCATCTGAGCGAGATTCGGGTGCGGGCGGGGCTGGTGGAGGCGCGCACGGGGCTGGTGAATGCAGCGCGCGGGCTGGCCAAAGCGCTGGGCGAGCGGCTGGGGAAATGACGCCGACAACCTGAATGTAGAGAGCCTGGAATCGTTGCCGGCTGTGCTGCAACAGGTGCTGAAGCCATTGCTGGAAGAAGTGGAATCGCTGACGGAAAGGATCCATGGCTGTGACGAACGGATCGAGCAGATCGCCCGGACCGAGTATCCGGAAACCGAACTCCTGCGGCAGGTAAGCGGAGTGGGAATCTTGATCGCTCTGACGTTCGTGTTGACGGTGGAAGACCGGGGGCGTTTTCAGAAGAGCCGGGATGTGGGCTGCTATATCGGCTTGCGTCCCAAGCGCAGCGATTCGGGCCAGAGCCAGCCGCAGTTGGGGATCAGCAAAGAAGGCGATGTTTACATGCGCAAGCTGCTGGTGCAAGGAGCTCACTACATTCTGGGGCGGCGGGGACCGGATACCGACCTGAAGCGCTGGGGCTTGAAGCTGGCGGCACGCGGCGGCAAGAATGCGAAGAAGCGGGCGATTGTGGCGGTGGCACGCAAACTGGCGATTCTGCTGCACCGGCTGTGGGTGACGGGCGAAGTCTACGAGCCGTTGCGCAACAGCCAGGCGCCGCCGGCCGCGAAGAAGAAAGCGGCCTAAGAAGAGATTGGTTGGATTGCAAATCGCCGAGTTCGGGTGACTGCGAGCTTCCGGCAGAACGAGCCTTCTCACAAGAGGAGGTCTCAGTTCGGAACTGAGATGGCAGCGCCCGTTTCAAAATTGAGGACACCAACTGGCACCGGAGCAAGCCGCTCCACAAGAGAGTGCGAATGGAAGCAGGGCGAGTCGGCGGTTGCAGGGAGAAGCAGATAGGGAACGCAGAGCGGACGACCGCCTGCGGCCATGAGTTTTTTCAGGCAGGGGCAAACCCATCCTGACGGAGATTTTGCGAGGGACTTTGAAAAAAATTAGAAATTCCTTGACACCGACCGGCCTTCTCATGGAAGCCGGAAGCCTAAGCGACCTGGTTTACCTGATTTTTCCTGCCCCTGAAAGCTGTTATGTTATCCGAGAATCTTCTCCACAATCATCTGCCCAATCGGAATCGCCGAAGTTGCTGCCGGCGACGGCGCGTTGCAGACGTGCAGCATGCGCCCAGTCTGCAGAAACAGGAAATCGTGAACCAGGGTCCCGTCGCGTAACACCGCTTGCGCCCGGATGCCCGCTTCGTACGGCAATAAATCTTCGAGAATCAGTTCGGGACAGTACTTACGGCATTGCGCGAGATAGCCGGGCTTCCAAAGGGAATTGCGCATTTCGAAGATTCCGGATCGCAGATGCGTTTTCATCGTTTTCCAAAAGCCCGAAAACCCGCCAAACTCGCGCACATCGCGCCAGCAAAAGGAAAACCGGGGATAGCCTTCCCGTGCAAAACCCAGCACGGCGTTCGGACCGACCGTAATGCCGCCGCCGATTATGCGTGTGAGATGAATGCCAAGAAACGGCAGATCCGGATCCGGGGCGGGATAGATCAGATGACGTATGAGGCCGTTCCGGCTTTCGGGCAGCCGGTAATACTCGCCGCGAAACGGAACGATCTGATGCTCGATCGCGAGACCGGCCATTTTTGCCAACCGGTCCGATTGCAGACCCGCACAAACGATCAACTGCTTCGCCGTCCATCTACAGTCAGCGGCTTGAATCGCAACTTCGTCCGCACTCTCCCGGATGCCGTCGACACGAACGCCGCAACTAATCTCTCCACCGGCGCTCCGGATGAGGTTGGCCATCGCCTCCGCGACTTGCGTGTAATCGACGATTCCGGTTGAGGGGATGAACAGCGCGGCTACGCCGGTGATGTGCGCCTCGCGACGCCTCAATTCGTCTGCGTCCAGGCGCTCGACTTCGATGTGGTTGATTTGCGCGCGATCACAAAGCGCATCGAGGCGCGCGGCCTCCGCTGTGTTGCTCGCAACCAGGAGCTTGCCGCAGACTTCAAAGCGAATACCCTGGTCGGCACAAAAGTCTTTCGTTGCACGCGCGCCGCGCCGGCACAGATCCGCTTTGAGGCTTCCCGGCGCATAATAACTCCCCGAGTGAACGACGCCGCTATTGTGTCCGGTCTGGTGCGCGGCGAGCCGGTGTTCTTTCTCCAGCAGAAGGCGGCTCGCTCCCGGCCGTTTGCGAACCAGCTCCATTGCCGTGGCAAGCCCAACGATGCCGCCGCCGATCACGCAGTAGTCATAGCGCATGCCGCTTCACGTATTCTACGGGCATGAAGAAGAGACTACTTCCGTTGATTTTCGCCCTTGGAGGTGCGCTGAACGCCGCGCAAGCAAAGCCGCTCACGGCGAGGCAGATAGTTGCGCTCATCCAGCAGCACAGCGGCGTTCCCTGGAACGGGCCGACGGTGGACACTTTTAAGGCCGGAGACCCGGGCACGCCGGTAACCGGTATTGCAGTAACCATGATGGCAACCTTCGACGTTTTGAAGCGGGCATCCGCGGAAGGCGCGAATTTCATCATCACGCATGAGCCGACCTTCTATAACCACAGAGACAAGACGGCCTCGTTTCAGGCGGCCGGCGATCCGGTCTGGCGCGAGAAGGAAGACTTCATCGAGCGGCACCGCCTTGTGGTCTGGCGGTTCCACGATCATTGGCACATGCGCCGCCCGGACGGCATTCTGACCGGGATGGCGCAAGCGCTGGATTGGCAACGCTATCAGCGAAAAGATGTGCCGAATCTATTCGTGCTGCCCCGGATGACTCTGCGCCAACTGGCAAAGAGCATTCAAGACCGGATCGGCATCAAAATTCTGCGCGTGGTGGGGAATCCCGGCTTAGAGGTGACGAAAGTTGCGTTCCTGCCGGGCGCGGCGGGTGAGCAGCGGCACCTGCAATTCCTCGGGCGAGACGATGTCGAAG
>JBOGMI010000809.1:0-10672 GCA_050746645.1 Bryobacteraceae bacterium
CCCTCTTCGTAGGACTTCAACAGCCGCCCGGCTTCCCCGTATCCGATGCGCTGCTCGCGCACGGCGATCTCGACATCGCGGCGGAACTGGTCAATCAAAGTCTGGGAATTGTACTGGACGTAATCGAGCACCTTGCGCACCGAATCGCCTTGCACCACGGTCTCCAGCACCACTTCCCCATTTTCATCGAGGCTCACGTGGACCGCATTAGTGTCGCCAAACAGATTGTGCAGATCGCCGAGGATCTCCTGATAGGCGCCGAGCAGGAATGTGCCCAGGACATAACGCGAGCCGTTGAAGGCGTGCAGCGGCAGTGTCTTTTTCACGTCGCGGCGGTCGATGAATTGATCCACCTTGCCATCGGAATCGCAGGAAATGTCCCCCAGGACGGCCTTGCGCATGGGCCGCTCGTCCAGACGGTGAATCGGCATGATAGGAAACAACTGCTTGACCGCCCAACTGTCGGGCATGCTTTGAAACAGCGAGAAATTACAAAAGTAGGTGTCGGAGAGCATGGCGTCGAGGCCCTCCAGCTCTTCGGGGAAATAGTCGAGATCGATCGCCAGCTTGTTCACCTTGCGGCAGATGGCCCAGAAGAAGTTTTCCGCCATGCTGCGCTGCTCCAGTGGAAGATAGCCCAGGCTGAAGAGATTGAGCGCCGAGTCGAGCGCCTGCTGCGCGTCGTGATAGGTCTCGAGGATGTTCTTCTTGGTGAGCGATCGGTGCGTCTCAAATAGGTCGATGAGACATTGTTCGGAGTCTTCGGGCACCGCATCCGGCAGGTTCTCTTCTCCGAATCCGCTGACGCCGAGAACGTTGAAGACCAGCACGCTGTGATAAGCCGCAATGGCGCGGCCGCTTTCCGTCACGATTATCGGGTGCGGGACTTCGGCTTCGTCGCAGATACTCTGGATATGGTAGACGATGTCGCGCGCGTATTCTTCGAGCGTATAGTTGACGCTCGATTCAAAATCGGTCTGCGAACCGTCGTAATCGATGCCGAGCCCGCCGCCGACGTCCAGATACTTCAGGCCGGTACCCATCTTTTGTAAATCCACATAGACGCGCGCGGCTTCGATGACGGCGCCTTTGATCTGGCGGATATTGGTAATCTGGCTGCCTAAGTGGAAGTGGAGCAGATGGAGGCTCTGTTCGAGCCCGCGCTCCTTCAGATATTCGACCGCTTTGAGCGCCTCGCTCACGGTCAGCCCGAATTTCGAGCGATATCCGCCGGAGGATTTCCAGCGCCCCGATCCGCGGCTGGCGAGCTTCACCCGCAAACCGATCACCGGTTTTACGCCGACTTGCTCGGCATGGCGCACGATCAGCTCCAGCTCGGTGAATTTTTCGACGACGGGAATGATTTGCCGGCCGATTTTTTTGGCCAGCATCACCATCTCGATATATTCGTCGTCCTTGAAGCCGTTACAGATGATCGGGGTTTCGTTATCGGCGATCGCGAGCACGGCAAGCAGCTCGGGTTTCGATCCTGCTTCGAGCCCGAAGCGGTAGGCCTTCCCGAAGTGGAAGACCTCTTCGACCACCTGGCGCTGCTGGTTCACCTTGATCGGGTACATGCAGCAATAGCCGCCCTGGTACCCGTGCTCGCGCATGGAGGTGTCAAAAGCCTGGTGAATTTCCGCCAGGCGGTGGCGCAGAATACCGCCGAAGCGCACCAGGATAGGCAGGGCGATGCCGCGCCATTCGAGCGTATCGACGAGCTGCTTCAGATCGATGCCGCGGCTTGGGTCTTTGGCCGGGTGAACGAACAGACTGCCGTTCTCGCCGACCGAGAAATAGCCCTTGCCCCAACTGGCGACATCGTAGAGCTCGGCGGCGTCGGTGGTGGTCCAGCGATCGGCGGGTTCGCGGACTTGGGGGGCAACGGCGGTTTTCACGTTCACGGGCGGCTTCCAATATCAGTAAAGCACGGGAATGAGGGTTGTGGCGGAGCCCCTTCCTCACGGTCGGGGTTCTGATTTGGTCGCTGACGCTCCCGGCTCGGTTTCGGCGCTGCAATCAGCCAAGGAATTTCGGCTAGGTTGGGAGGGTGGCGGTTTCCATCCAGAAACTCTTGATGTCCTGGGCGGCCGACATCAGGCCGTCGAGAGTGGAGGGCTTCTTCAGATAGGCGTTGGCGTGGGATTCGTAGGCGCGCCGCACGTCCGACTCCGCCCGCGAGGAGGTCAGAACAATCACCGGGATGCGGGAGGTAAGCGGATTCGACTTGAGCCGCATGAGTACGTCGTGACCGCTGATCTTGGGCAGATTCAAATCCAGCAGAATCAGGTCGGGGCGCTTGCCGGGCAACTGCGGGGTGGGTGCGAGCACCATTTCCAGACCCTCGGCGCCGTCGCGCGCGACCCGGATATGGATGTTGGCCTCCAGCTCCCGAAAAGCCTCCTCCAGCAGACGGACATCGCCCGGATTATCCTCTATGATCAACAACTCGGTGGGCTTGCGCAATGAGTTACGAGACATCCGGCATGAAAGCTCTACAAACTGGAATTTTACACACGGGCAGAACTCCACGTTCCGATCGGCTATTCGTAGACTTCGCCGCCACAAGCAACGTTGCGCGCGGGATCGCGTTTTTTTTAACGCCTTTCTCGCAAGCGGCCCGAGACGATCGGCCGCTGACCAATATAGCTCATAATTACTGTGCATTTCCGCGGCCAAACATCTCGTTGAAGACGTGTTTTTTGCGCATCGGCCTTTCCCGGTTTGGGGAGTAGTACTACTGGCACTGCCGTCGGCCGCGGAAGGAATAGATTTCTTAAAGCTCATTCGCACTTAAGTCGATAGAAAAACAGAGCCTAACGATTCATGGCGACGGCAAATCCGAATTTTCAGCCACCTATGCCGGGAGGACCGTGGGGCCTCTGGGACCAGGAGACAGGCACAACTGCGCCGGCTGTGACGGGCGACATTCTGGTAGTGGATGCTTTGGAATCCCGCCGATGGGCGGCGCGCGCGGCGCTGGCGGAATGCGACTACGAGATGATCGAAGCCGGAAACACTTCGGAAGCGGTTTCGGCGCTCTCGTTGCGCCAGGTGGATTTAGTGCTGGCGGACTTGCACGTGCCGGAGCTGGGCGGTGTCGAATTCTGCCGCATGCTGAAGAAAGCGAGTGCGACGCAGTTCCTGCCGGTATTTATCGTGTCGACGGCGGACGACGTCGAGCAGGAAGTACTGGCGATCGAGGCCGGGGCGGACGCATTTCTGGTGAATCCACTGCGGCCCAAAGCGCTGCGCGCGCGGGTCCAGGCGAGTCTGCGCCACAAAACCATGATCGAGTCGATCGACGATTCCGAGACCGTGCTCTTTTCGCTGGCGCAGTCGGTGGAAGAGCGCGATCCTCCCATTGCCCAGCATTGCCAGCGGCTGGCTCTGATGGCGGCAGCCATGGGCATTGCCTTGGGGCTGCCGCGCGACGACATCTTCACGCTCCAGCGCGGCGGCTACTTGCACGATATCGGTAAAGTCGCCATTCCGGACAGAATTCTATTCAAGCCCGGGCCGCTGACCCCGGACGAATGGCACGTCATGAAGAGCCATGCCGCGCGCGGCGAACGCATTTGCGCCAGTATGCGATCGCTGGCTCCCGTACTGCCCATCATTCGCCATCACCACGAGCGCTGGGATGGCAGCGGCTATCCCGACGGACTGAAGGGCGAAAAGATCCCGCTGCTGGCCCGCATTTTGCAGCTCGCCGATATTTTCGATGCGCTCACCACCGCGCGGCCGTACAAGGCCGCGCTGAGCACGGACGAATCGCTATCCATCCTCCGCGCCGAAGTGCAAAAAGGCTGGCGCGATCCCAAGCTGGTCGAATTGTTTGCCGATGTGCTGCCCACCTTCCGGGTCCCCGCGCCCGCTGAAGTCTCGCGACTGTCGCTGCATGCCCTTGCCGCATCGATCGACCGCTACCGCCGCAGCGCGCATCGCCTTGGAACCGACGCTGTTCCCGAACTGGCTGGTTTGAGAAGCAAAGCACGGGCACTATAATCGAGTGCGGGGCGATAAAGGTCGCTGACGCTCCCAGCTCGGTTTCAGCATTCGGACGATAAAGGTCGCTGACGCTCCCGGCTCGGTTTCAGTATTCGAACGTATGCCTGCGCCTCGCTCCGCTCCCGCGGCTGAACTCGCGGTTCTGAATAGACAGATTGTGAACTGTTTTCGCTGCCCGCGCCTGGTCGCGCACCGCGAAGAAATGGGACGGGTGCAGCGGCGCGCCTACCGCGGAGAGCAGTACTGGAGCCGGCCCGTGCCAGGCTTCGGCGACCCCGCAGCGCGGCTGTTCATCGTCGGGCTGGCGCCCGGCGCGCACGGCGGCAACCGTACCGGGCGTATTTTTACCGGAGATCGTTCGGGGGATTTTCTCTACCGCGCGCTCTGGGAAGCCGGATTCGCCAATCAGCCGCAAAGCGTCTCCCGCGAGGACGGGCTGGTGCTGACAGATGCCTATATTACGGCTCCGGTGCGCTGCGCGCCGCCGGATAACAAGCCCAACCGCGACGAGTTTTTGAACTGCCGTCCCTACCTGATCCGCGAATGGGAAATTCTGCGCAAGGTGGGGGTTGTGGTCGCGCTGGGTGGGATCGCGCTCCAGTCGTACTTAACGGTGCTGCAGGAGCGCGGGTTGATTCGTTCGCGCGCCCGGTTTCGGTTTTCCCATGGCGCTCAGTTCGAAACTCACGAGGGCGGTCCGGTCGTGCTCGCCTGCTACCATCCCAGCCAGCAAAATACATTTACCGGACGGCTAACGCCCGAAATGCTGAAAGATATTTTTCTGCGGGCGAGACGACTCTTAGCATAGCCGCAATACGGTTCACCTAACGCCTGATGCTCAAACTGGGTACATGCCGAAACTGAGCATAAGCGAGGCATCGGGGCGGTTCGCCGATTAGGGGTCGCTTACGCTCCCGGCTCGGTTTCGAAATTTCGAGAAATGCGAGACGGCGTTTGCGCCAAATCTATCGGCTAACGTGGATAACGACCGATGAGCATTAGCGCGCGTCGCAAGCGCACAATCTATCGTTCACTATAGCGCCTGCATAGCATTGATTTAGACTTGAGAAGGAAACCCATGCCTCCTGCCGCCCGCGCCACCGACATGCACACTTGCCCCATGACCACCGGTCCTGTCCCCCACGTGGGAGGGCCGATTCTGCCGCCCTGCTGCCCGACCGTCCTCATTGGCGGCTTGCTGGCTGCCAGAGTGACCGATCTTTTAACCTGTGTGGGGCCGCCGGACACCATCGTCAAAGGCTCGATGACCGTTATGATCGGCGGTTTGCCGGCGGCGCGCCTCGGGGACCAGACCGTCCACGGCGGCGTCATTGTTGTTGGATGCCCCACGGTCATGATCGGCGGCTGACGCCCATGTTGAAGCTTTCAGCTTCTGTCGCTGATCTAACCTAGTAGTAGTCTCCATGCCGGTAACCGCCTTAGAGGTTCCCCAGGCCGAGGAGTTGTACCGCAGCCTGGAAGCCAAAGTTCATGCGCTTCGCCCCAAAGAGGACTTAAGCGCGCTCGAACGCGCCTACCGCTTCGCCGCCGAGCACCATCGAGAGCAAATGCGCCGCTCCGGCGAGCCCTACATCATGCATCCGCTGGAGGTGGCTCACATCCTCACCGATATGAACATGGACGCGGTGTGCCTCCAGGCCGGGCTGCTGCACGACGTGCTGGAAGACACCGAGGCGAAACCGGAAGAGGTGAAGGAGAAGTTCGGCCCCAATGTGGCCCGCGTGCTCGACGGCCTCACCAATCTGAGCAAGATCAGCTTTGCCAATCGAGACGACCGGCAGGCCGAGAATCTGCGCAAGATGCTGCTGGCGATGACCGCCGATATTCGCGTGATCATTGTCAAGCTGGCCGATCGCCTGCACAATATGCGCACCATCTCCGCGTTGCCCCGCGAGCGGCAGGAGGCGATCGCACAGGAAACGCTCGACATTTACGCTCCCATCGCGCACCGGCTGGGGATGGGCAAAATCCGGGGCGAGTTGGAGGATCTTTCGTTCCAGACCATTCAGCCGGAAGCCGCTTCCGAACTGGTCCGCGAAATCGACTCCAAGCGCAACGAGCACGAAGCGCGTCTGGCCGAGGTGCGTGCACGCATCGAGCAAAATCTCGTCCGCGAGGACATCCCGGCGCGGGTCGAGGCGCGTATCAAGCGCGCTTACTCGGTCTATCTGAAGCTGAAGCGCCAGCACATTGCTCTCGACCAGGTTTACGATCTGCTCGCGGTGCGCATCGTCACCGATTCGGTGAAGAATTGCTATGCCGCCCTCGGCGTCATTCACAACGACTGGCATCCGATCCCGGGCCGCATCAAGGACTTCATCGCCATGCCGCGCCCGAACCTGTATCAATCCCTGCACACCTCCGTCATCGGGCCGGGCGGCACGGCTTTCGAAATTCAGATACGCACCGAGGAGATGCACAGGCTGGCCGAAGAGGGCATTGCGGCGCACTGGAGATACAAGGAAGGGGCGAAGGGTTTCGAAGAAGACGACAAGCGCATCGCCTGGCTGCGCCAACTGGTCGAGTGGCAGCGCGAGATGCACGATTCGGCGGACTTCATGTCCACGCTGAAGGTGGATCTTTATTCCGAAGAGGTGTACACCTTCACGCCGCGCGGCCGCGTCATCGTGCTTCCGCGCGACGCCACTCCGATCGACTTCGCCTACGCCATCCACACCGACGTGGGCACCACCTGTGTCGGCGCGCGCGTCAACGGCGCCATCAAGCCGCTCAAGTACCCGCTACGGAACGGCGATGTAGTCGAGATCATCACTCAGCCCGGCCATCGCCCCAGCCGCGACTGGCTGGCGCTGGTAAAAACCGTTCGCGCGCGCAACAAAATCAAGCACGTCATCAATGCAGTCGAGCGCGCGAAGGCCGTCGAGATCGGGCAGAAATCGCTTGAAAAGGAAGCGCGCCGGCTGGGCGTCAGCATGGGGCGTATTTCGCAAAACGAGATGCAGGCCGTTGCCTCCGAATATGGCATGAGCAAACCGGAGGATTTGTACGCCGCTCTTGGCTACGGCAAGTTCTCCCCGCGGCAGGTGTTGAACAAGGTGGTTCCGGAGCAGGTCCCTTCCGAACCGGCTCAGGCGCCGCCGGCGGCCTTACCGAAGATCCCCGCGCCGGCGGAATTGCCCACGTCCGATGGCGACCTCACCATTCATGTGAACGGCGCGGACGACGTTCTCGTGTACCGCGCCAAGTGCTGCAACCCGATTCGAGGCGAGCGCATCGTCGGATACATCACGCGCGGCAAAGGGGTGGCCGTGCATTCGCTCCAGTGCCCGAATGTGCAGAACCTCATGTACGAGCCGGAGCGCAGAATCGCCGTCGAATGGGGACGCGGCACGGGTGATCCGCTTCCGGTGAAATTAGTGGTTTACACCGACGATCGCCCGGGTATTCTGCACCAGCTCACTTCCATTCTGAACGACGAATCGAGCAACATCCGCAGCCTCGAAGCGCGCGGCGACGAAAAACGCAGCGACGACAGCGCCGTCATCGACATCACCATGGAAGTGCGGGACAAGAAGCAATTGGAGCGCGTCGTCGGCGCATTTCGGCGCATCCCAGGAGTGCGGGATATCGAGCGCGTAGCTTCCGGGCTTTGAGAGATTTCACGTGACACCAGAGACAGCACAAAAAACGATCGCCGACCCCGAGCATATCGCGATCTCGAAATCGTCCGGCATCAAAATCGACTGGCGCGACGGCCACCATAGCGACTATGCGCTAGCCTGGCTGCGCGATCATTGCCCTTGCGCCACCTGCAGCGGGCTTCATGGAACCACGCCGCAGCCGTCCAGCTACTCGGAGCCGGAAGCTTTCCCCATGTTTAAGCCGGTTCTCAAGATGAACTCGGTAGAGCCGGTCGGCCAATACGCGATCCGAATTTATTGGAGCGACGGGCACAGCACGGGCATTTATTCTTTCGACCACCTGCGAAACATCTGCCCCTGCGCGGAATGCCGCGGGTGAGGGAAATTGGTGAATGAGGTGGATGTCGCCGAATTGGGCGAGCAGTCATCCTCCTGCCACAGACACGATCTGAAGCTTATCCAAATGGCGATAGTCCTTGGGATTGTTTGTCACCAAGGGCGCCGAGAGGACCCGCGCTGTGGAGAACCGCGAATAAGCTCCACATAGCAGGGTGCAAATTGGGGATGCCACTTGAAAATAAAGCTGGCGACATCGGTGTCAACGACCAGTTTTGCCGTTGTGATCGGAAGAGAGGTCAGCGTGGCGCTGCTCATAGATGCGGCGTACGAACTCTTCGGATTCTTCCGGAGTTCCTGGGTCGATGTGGCTCAACAGACGGTCCAACGAGAAGACGCCCGTCCGCCTCAGGTTGGGTGGATTTTTGAGGGTTTCCAGCGGTATACGACCCATCTCGAACACCATTCTAGCGCGGCTATTCCTCGCGCAGCACCACCATCGGCCGCTGATTGAGGATGCGCGCGCTGGCGAGCCAGCCGGCGGCGTTTGCCAGCACCACCGTCAAGACCATGGCGGCCACGAGCAGAGGCCAGTCGAAATGAAACGGCGCATGAATAAATTCTTTCGACAGGATGAAAGTGAAGACATTGGCGAGAATGCCTCCGATCAGCCCTGCCACCGCGCCGAGGATCGAGAACTCGATGGAAAAAACGCTGCGGATGTGCCGCCGGGTGCCGCCCAGCGTCTTGAGGATGGCTACTTCACGAATGCGGCGATAGCGGGTGCCCGCGACGCTGGCGCAAAGAATGATCACGCCCGCGGCGATCGCAAAGAACCCGAGAAAACGAATCACGACCGCGACCTGATCGATGGCGTTGCGGATGCGATCCAGAACATCGGCCAGATTCATCACCGTGATCGTGGGGAAGCGTTGAAACAAAGCTTGTTCCACGTGGGGAATCTGCGCGGCGTCGGCATGAACGGCCCCATAGTAGGTAACCGGAAAGTCGCGCATGGCTTCCAGCGGGACGATGAGATTGTAATTTGCCGGCGCCCGCCACTCGCGGCGGAAGATGGCGACCAGCGGAGCGTGGATGGTCCGCCCGGCGGTTTCGAACTCCACGCGGTCGCCGAGTTTGAGATGGAATTTCTTCTCAGCTTCTTCGGAGATGGCCAGCACCGGCCGGTTCTGGTCAGGCTTCCACCAGCGCCCTTTGTGCAAAGCCAATCCATAAGGGATGGATTGAGCGGTAGCGATGCGAACCATTTCGAGCTCGTTCCGCTTCTTCTTGCTTAGCTTCAATTGGCTGGCGGGCACGCCGTTTTTGGCCACCACCTTGCCCATAATGTAGCCGATAATCTTCAGCTTGCCGGAGATGCCTGGCTGCGCTTCTACGAATTTAGTGACCTTGTGGGTATCGCGAATATCGATCAGAAAGAGATTGCCGGTTTTGCCCGGGCTGTTACTGCGCACGGCCCGCAGCACGGTGTCCTGTACTAAGTAAGTGCTGGCGGTGAACATGACGCCGACGCCGAGCGCCACCAGAACCGCGCGCGCCTGGCTGCCGGGGCGGTAGAGATTGGCGAAACCGTGGCGAAACGATGCCGGCAGGCGTGCTCCGAAGGCGCCGACGAGGCGGCGCATGGAAGTAAGAAGAAGGGCCGCAATCAGGGTCAGGGCGAGGACGCTTCCCGCCAACCCGCCTATGAAATACGCGCCCATTTTCCAGGAATCGCTCAGCCATACGGCGATCAAACTGAAGCCAAACAATGCCAGAACGACGCCCGCCACGGCCGGAATCCTTTCGTACCAGCGGCGCCGCGCATGCAACACGGCATCCGACATATTGCGGCGGAATACTAAGCTCGGGCGAACGTTGCGAATGCTCAGCAGCGGCGGAACGGTGAACAGCAGCGTGGCTAGAATCCCCAGACTCAGCCCTTGCAAGCTGAACGACCAATCCCAAGGCACTTGCGGGAGAAAGGCAAAGATGCCCCGCATCAGCAACGGGAACGAGCTTTGCACCAGGGCGCCGACGGCGATGCCGATCAGCCCGCCGGCAAGGCCCAGCCAGAGCGTTTGCACGAGATAAATCTTCATCACCTGGCTGGTGCGCGCGCCGACGGCCTTCATGATGGCAATGGTGTCCATGCGCTGCTGCAGGTGCGCGTGCATGCCCATGGCGACGCCGAGCGCGCCGACAATGAGCGCGATCAAGCTGATCAGGCTGAGGAATCGGGTGGTATCGTCGATAGCTTTGCCCACGGCCGGACTGCCTTCGCGGTAATCGCTGATGGCGGCACGCGGCAAAACGGTTTTCAGATCGGCTTTGAGAGCTTCCAGATCGGCGTTCGGGTTCAGCTTGAATAAGAAGCGCTGGCTGGCGCGGCTGCCGAATCGGATGAGGCCGGTGCGCGCCAGTCCGGCGCGGGTCATCATGACGCGCATGCCGGGGCCAAAGCCAGAGGCCAGGCGATCGGGTTCTGCGAGCAGTTTGCCGGTGATGTGAAAGACTTCGCCGCCCACGCGAATGGTCCCGCCCGGCGCCACTTTCATCCGTAGGAGCAACTCCGGAGTAACCACTACGGAAGAATCGTTCGGCAGCAGTTTGCGGATGGGCTCTTGCGGAGAAAACTCCAGCTTCCCGTAATAGGGATAAACCGTGGGATCGACCGCCTTCACAGCAACCATCTGCGGAAT
>JBOGMI010000810.1:0-4241 GCA_050746645.1 Bryobacteraceae bacterium
CCAGCTTACTGAAGAGCCGCGCACCCTTGAGCATGTCGAACATGTTCTCGGGCAGCGGCAACGCGTAGGCGTCTCCCTGCACCAGGTCATTGACCCAGCGGTAGTCCCACGTGGGCCGCTTCTCGTCCAGCACCACCCCGTCCCGGACCTTCTTCACCAGCACGGCCTGTGACGACCATGGACTGACACTGGGCTGGATGAGGCCAGCCTTGATCATCTCCTCCGTACACTGTCTCAGCGTGCTGATGTCCTTCTCCGAACGTCTCCGCTCGGGACTCACCACTGGACGGCAGTTGGGGTCTTTCAGCCGCACCTCGCAGTGGATGGCTCCCTCCAACGCAGCTGCCGACCTCGCCTTCAGCTCAGTGCTGAACGCTCCCGCGAAGTCGCGGAGGATCGCCTGCATGCGTTCCTCATGCCCTTTGCCCACCTTGACATCCACTCCGCATACCTTCAACTCCAAGGCCGAGGGAGTCTGTGGCTGAGAGCCTGTCTTCTGCAGCTGTAGCGGCTTCCCGTTCCAGAGCATGTCCTGGCCATACGTCACGGTGACGTTGGCGGCCTTCAGCCAGTTCAGGCCGAGGATGATCTGGTGGTTCAGGCGGTCCATGACGTTCAGCGAGCATGGAGCAGCGGAGCCCTGCGTCCTCACTGCCTCTGCCCGTACCACGTCCTTCAAGGTCATGCCGGTCTTCCCATCCGCCAGGCTGACGTGCAGTGGTCGGCCGAGCTTCTCGATGCGCAACCCGGACTGCATCGCCCAGTCCCTGCGCACGAAGCTCGCCTCCGCTCCCCCGTCGACCAGCACATCGTGGCACTCCACCCCTCCGATGAGCGCAGTCACCACGAGGGACGGGCTGGACTCGCTGTGCACGGCGCTGAGAAGCCGCTCTGTAGCCTGCACCAGCATGCGCTCCCTCCGGCGTCTGCGCCGCTGCTTCCACCTACTCATCTTACCCATGGTCTTGTCCTTCTCGCCTGCCGCCGCCTCCCTCGCCCTCGCATCCCCTGCCTTGTCCTCCTGCGCATGAGTCTGCACCGCCTTGACCGCCGGTGGTACGCCGCTGTGTGGGTGGGTAGGTGAGCGGGAGGAAGGAGGTGGTTTGTTGAATCGTTGATTGCGCCTGGAGAGCTTCACCTCCACAGCTCCCAGGCTCGCTAGTTTAACTCCCCCGGCGCCGGCTTGCGCCTTGGCTTCCCTTTCTCCGGACATGCGCTGTCCCTCGCCCGATGGCCTTTCTGGTAGCACTGGAAGCAGCGACCCTCGGCCATCACCTGCTGGAACTGGGTGTCGGTGAGCATGGATGGACCGGGTGCTCCGCCCGTTCGTCCTCCTTTCTTCGCCCCGCCCTGGCCTCCAGACTGCATCCCCTGGATCGCGCTGGATGGCTGACCCTCTTCTCCTCCCTCTCCTTCGTGCTGCCTGTCGGAACCCCCTTGCGTATTCACATGGTGCACCGCTGCAGCCTGCTGGCCCTGAGGTTGAGACGCGTTGGCCCATGACCGTCCCTGGCCGCTCCACAGCTTCCCTCGCTGCCATCCACTCGACGTCCTCACCGCTTTCTCACTCTGAATGATCTTGTAGGCCAGGGTTGCCGCTCTCTTGCAGTCCGCCAGAGATGGCTTATCATTGGGGCCGAGGACGCGCAGCATCTCCGCGTACAGTGGAAGGTTGCCTCGCTGGACAGCTTGGCGGTACAGCGTGCCAGTGACCTGGTTCAGCGCCATGTCCGTGCTCGAGCTCGGGTAGAGGCGCATACGCAGGAGCTCGAACTCTTGTTCCTGTTTCGCCAGGTTCGGGGCGTTCCCATGGAACAGCCGTAGCTCGTCCATGCGCTGCTCCCAGATCACCCTCGACTCAGTGCCGCCCCGGATGAAGTCAATGAACGGCTTCTGCAGCTCCGTCCACGTGATCTGCTCCTTCACCGGGATGTCTTCAGGTTCGTGGTACACCGAGCTGAGCCATTGGGCAGCCGGGCCCTCGAGCAGGTTGACGATGAAGCGCATACGGTCCTTGGGCGTTCCCTCGTTGCCCAGCTGCCCGTCCAGCCAGTTGTTCGTCTTATTCACCCAGTCCTCCACGCGATCCTTCTCCGCCTCTGTCTCCCCAGAGAACTTGGACGGTGCGGGGATCTTGGTTAGTGCCTTGATCACTCGACTGGTCTTCGTTGTCGTTGTCGTATCTGGCGTTGCGGATTCGGACTCCGAGGCGAAGGCCGCTGCCGTGCGGGGCGTGAGCTCGTCGTCGCTCTCCGCGTTCTGCGTGTCTTCGCCTAATGTGAACCTTACACGCGCTCCTGCCGCCGCGGGTATTGACGACGGGGGCGTACGGAGGCCAGCCAGTGAGGAGTCGGTGAGCACGGAGGCTCGGGTCGTAGGAGAGGGCGGTGACGGAGAGGCCTGCGTGAGGATACCAATAGAGGCTCGTCTTGCTGCAGCTCTCTCCTTAGCTCTCTGCGTCTCCTTCACCTGCGCGACCTCAGCGCGGAGTCCTCTGATCTCAGAGACGAGGACTTCGAAGACGGCTGAGGCTGCCGAGTCGAGCGCGGGAGCGGTGATGCTAGCAGATGCTGCGCCCCCACGCACGTCCTGATGCTGGACACGGGGACGGCGCGCCTCTAAGCCCGCCTCCTCCTTGCTCTCGGAGGAGGGGCTGGCGGGGTCCCCAGTGCGCTGGGAGGGGTCGGTGGACATGGGCAGAGACTAAAAGAGCAGGAAGGGAGAGGGGAGTGCGTGTCTCCTTCGTTCAGGAGGCCACTCGAAACCAAGTGTTACGCGCAGCGATTGCTCAGCGAGCGTGACATCCAAGTCTATCCCTGAAGCGAAGGAATGAACAGCAGAGAAGGCCGCAAGAGAGAGAGAGCAGGAGAGGAGACAGTCGTCCCATCATGGAGACCGGCTCCGTCTGCCGACTGCCGACTCAGTCTAGTGACTGCCTCAGTCTGATGTTCCCACTGGCTCCAGCCCCTCAGTCCCACTTGCCAATTATCTGGGACGAAACTCACAGAGCATTCATAGCATAGTCGGAAACTCACCGCACAGTCATGACACACTCATAGCACGTTCCCGTCCCTAAGTGGGTACGGTCGTAACATCCTCCCCCCCTTAAGAAATGGCTCGCCCTCGAGCCGAGCGCTCCTCGCTGTCCAATTGTCCAAGTTGAACACGGCACGCAAGTTAAAATAAACCGTCACAAACCAAGTTGAACACACCATGTAAATTGAAATCCAGCGTTACAAACCATCCAAAGTAAAATAGATCTTTAACGCTCACATCATAATCCACTTTTCCGTTACCGGTACGTGCAATCAAAATGAAAACCGTTACGTTACACACGCGTTTCACAATTATGACAGAAACGGTTCATTCACCTATTGGGCTTTCGCCTGGTTCACGTTTCACCATTCCACACATGCCTGCCAAGTTCACTGAGTCCATTCTCCACTAACAAAAGGACTTAGCAGATTTGGCTCTAGGCCCCTCGAGATCATAGGCGAACCTTCTTTCCCGTTTTTCTCGAAAACGAGTGGGTCCGGAGGCCTAAGAACCACACGGTTGAACTCAGTCCAGACGGCCTAACAAAAAGACTTAGCCGCGGTGGCCTTGAGTCCCACGACCGCCCCTGCCCACAACAGTCCACGTCTGCTTGTCTGGACTGCTTGCCCCCGTTCCCACTGCAGCCTCCACGGCTCCCACTAGCGTCGTCTGCACTGTCAGTTGGTGTGAGCCGCCGTCGTCGACGAGCGCATGCAGGTACTGGAGGGCTACTGTCGTCTCCCCTCTGTCCTCGGCCGCCCTGGCCTCGTAGTCATCAATGGCTTCCTGTGCATGCAGACGCAGGTTGCTCGCTCGCTCCCACGTGCAGTACTCCTCGCTAAAGCCTGCCCACTTCACTAGGTAGCGCAGCACCAGCTCCTGCCTCCCGCTGACGACCTTCGTCCTGCCCGCCTTGACCCGCTGCTGACGATCTGCAGCTGCTGCTGCCTTCGCTGCGAGCCGCGGGCTGACTCTCCTGGTGGGTGCCTCCTCCCTCTCCTCTGCCACGGGCTCCTTCTCCTCGCTGTCAACCAATGGGCTGTCCTCAGGCTCGACCTGCACGGGCTCCATGGCCTCCCTCTTGCCCAGCAGACGCTCCACCTCCCACTCCACCTCGCCGTCCACGAGCGCGGGGGTCGGGGTCGCGTCCTCCTTCCGGTCCCATCCACGTGCACTGGGTACGAAGCGCTTCAGCTTCTCCACGT
>JBOGMI010000811.1:0-1573 GCA_050746645.1 Bryobacteraceae bacterium
CGGGCACAATAATGACCGCGCGCGCGGTGCGCCATCCAAGGACCCAGGTGCTGTGGAGCGAGACGGCAGGTATCGACGAATGGGCATGACCGACGAGAAAATTGGAGAAAAGCGGCAGGTCGCGGTAGCCGTGGAACAGGAGATCGGGGCCGATCCAGATCAGGAAAACCGCGGCTCCGATTGCGATGCTCCACAACGGCCGGACGGGTCTTGCCGAAATCTGGCGCGGCCAGCAGGCTATGCACAAAGGCGCCAAACATAACACCCAGATCGGGCCTCTGGCCGCCGGAGAGAGCGGCAGCCGCGGAAGCAGGAACAAGAACCCTAAGAACACCGCAAACGGAGCAATGTATCTGGCGGATCGATTTTCCTGACGCCCAATGGCGGCTGACGATAGCGCCACGTTATCCGATTTGACTCACAAATGCCTGGATTTGCTTTTGCAGCTGAGACTGAGTAGCGTTTTTCAGCGCCTTTTCGGCTTGTGCTTTTGCATCCTGTTTATCGCCCTTTTTCAAAAGCGCCATCGCCAAATGCAGCCGGAAAATCGGATTTTGCGGTTCCTGCTTCACAATCTTCTGGAAAAGTTGCAGTGCCTCTGCATTCAGGTTTTTACGGTAGTAGACGTAGCCCAGGGTATCGGAAATGCCGGGGCTGTTGGGAGCCCTTTGCTTGGCCTTCTCGGCGTAACTCTGCGCCTGATCCAGATTGGAGTTCTCTTCGGCATTGATAAAGGCGAGATTATTCAATGCGACCGTGTTTTGCGGATCGATGCCCAGAACTTTGCCATAGGCGGCTGCCGCCTGTTTCTTCTTGCCCAGGCGGTCTAGAAGCATTCCCTGGTTGAGAAATGCCTGGGCGTCGTGCGGGTCCGCCGAGCCGGCCTGCTCGAACGAGGCGAGGGAAGCATCGTATTGCCCCAAAGCCCGCTGCAGCGTGCCGAGGCGCAGCCAGACGTCGGCGGAATTGGCAGTCGTCTTCAGGATCTCTTTGTAATTGCCGGACGCCTCCTGCAAGAGCTTCTTGCCTTGCGCCGGATTGGCGTGCATACTCTGGATTCCCGTTTGCGCCTCGAAATTCGCTAATTGATACCGGAGCTGCAATTGCTTGGGCTTTTTATCGACGAGTTGCTGCAGCGCCTCCACGGCTTCGGCGCCCTTGCCGTCGAGCACCTTCACGGTTTGAAGACCGAGAAAGCCTCGAAAATCGGGCGGCGTGGCTTTCCAGGCCGTCCGATATTCCGCCGCGGCCTTGTCGAACCGTTTCTCGCTCGCGTACAACTGACCCAGGGCGATGTGTGCTTCGTTCATGCTCGGATATTTCTTTAAGAGCAATTCCAGATCCGCCTCCGCCTGGCTTGGTTGTCCGGTGGCTAGCCAGGCGCGATCCCGGATCAGCCGCGCATCCGGATTGCCGGACTGGACGTGCAGCACCAGGTCGGTCAGACGAAGCGCCTTGGTATGCTGGCCTTCATCCTCGTAAACGCGCGCCGCAATGATGCGCGCCGGAATCAAAACCTGCTGGCGCGGAACATGCCGCTTCAACTCTTGCTGAATCGCTTCCAATGCTTCAC
>JBOGMI010000812.1:0-1116 GCA_050746645.1 Bryobacteraceae bacterium
TCGAATCGCACCAGACCGCGCTCCAGCACGCAAATGGAATACCCGGGTTTGGACTTCCAAGTGTGATTGGGTTTGAGTTTGAGCTTCGTAGCGCCCACATTCCAATCTTACTTTGCCCGCTGCCGGCTCGAAATTTCCGGCCGCACTTACTCTCGTGACTGTATTTCAATGCCGCAGCACGTCCGGGTGACGAGGTGGTATCATGTGAGCCACTCTTAAACAGGAGCTCCGCAATGTCACGAAGGCTGATAAACAGGCGTGCGCTCATTGGCGCCGTTGGTAGCGCAGGTGTCCTGAACATAGTCGATGCCCAGCAGCCCTCGAATGTGCTCCCTAATCCCCTGTATGCAGGCGAGGACCACATCGAACTGATGTTTAGGCTTCAGAGCGTCCTCAGAGGGGCAGAGTGGGGTTCTAAAGAAGCCCTGCGTAGGCTTTTGCTCTATTTAGTGGAGCAAAAATATCTCACAGCTCATGACGCCGAGATCCTAGGCCACTTGCTCGACGTGATCTTTTCGGGCGAAACGGTTAACCAACTGGAGAAAGCCATCAACGCTATTTACGGCGAATCAGCCAAGACCGCAAATCATCTGGCATCCGCTATTCTGAGCATCGCAAGGTCGAGCATTGCAAATGTGCGGAAGTTTAGTGCGGATGCGACAGTGCAGCGTGCCATCGTCATTGTGGCGGCTGATATCAACGGTGCTATGACGGGGGCATTCACCTGCAAAAAATATCCCCGTTTAGCTGTAGTGGCCGCGTTAGCTGGGGCTGTATACTCTTCAGGTAATGCCGTATTCTCGTCACGGTCCAAGGCCGCAGCGAGATAATGCTCCAGGCCAATTCCTGGAGAGTCGGCGACCCGGAAGTTGACCACCCAAAGGACCAATCCCGGCAAATCGGCTTCGGTGCTCCGCTGGAAAACGCGGCAGAAAGCGGTGGCGCCCCCCATGGGCATCCGGGCGATTGTCGCAGATTGGAGTCACTGCATATGCCTTCAGGTAGCATCGGAGGTTGAGCGATCCCGCGGCGATCGGATTCATTTCGGATACTCACGGGCTGCTCCGTCAGGAAGCGATCGCGGCATTAGACGGCTGCGATCTCATCATTCACGCA
>JBOGMI010000813.1:0-2122 GCA_050746645.1 Bryobacteraceae bacterium
CCGGAGGAGCGCGCCGAATGCCGGATGTGGGCCCGCCGCGTCGACCTCAATATCTGCGAGCCGCTCACCAACGGCTATCGTTTCGGCGAAGCGCTGAAATTCTTCGAGAAGCGGATTCCGGTCGCCGCGGAAGCTTCACCGGGATTGAAGAAGATCGCCGCCAATCGCCTGCAATGGCTGAACGGGCAAATGGCGGATGGGCGCGACTACCTTTGCGGCAAGCGTTTCACGCTCGCCGACATCCTGCTCTACGGCTTCCTGGATTTCGGCAATCAGATCGGCCAGCCGCTCGACCCCGCCAACACGAACGTCGCCGCCTGGTTCGCCCGCGTCGGCACAAGGCCGTCCGTGAAGGCGTAGTGCAGGAATCATAGATCGGTAATGCGGGCGTCATTGCGAGGAGCGTTTGCTCCGAAGATTCCATGGGGGTGGATAGCGACCGAGTCTGAGGCCAGACTGAGGTTGCAAACCCACTCAACCTGGAGACAACGATGTTGCTCGATGATCCTTGCCTTGGACTGGCCGCTATCCGCACGCAGTTTGGCGCAATCTTTGTATCTTTGGAACTGAGCCGTTCGAACTGGCTGATCACTTCGCTGTCGCCCGGCAAGGGCGAGAAGATGTCCAAACATGTCGTTCCGGCCGGCGATGTTGCGGGGCTGATGAAGCTGTTCGCGGAGTTCAAGCGCAAGGCACAGGCCAGGACCGGCGAGAGTTATCCGATCATCACGATCCAGGAGGCGGGGCTCGACGGGTTCTGGCTGCACCGCGTTCTGCAACAGGAGGGCGTCGAGAGCCACGTGGTCGATCCGGCTTCGATCGCCACGCCGCGCCGGCGTCGGCGTGCCAAGACGGACCGGCTCGATGGCGAGACGCTGTTGCGGGCGCTTCTGGCCTACAAACGCGGCGAGCCGCGGGTCTGCGCGATGGTGGTTGCTCCATCTCCGGAAGAGGAGGACCGCCGCAGGCTTTGCCGGGAGCGGCGGAGCTTGATTGCCGAGCGCGTCACGCATGTGAACCGGATCAAGGGCCTTCTGTTTGCGCAAGGCATATCGGATTACGCCCCATTGCGGCGCGGCCGGCGGGCGCAGCTTGAGGCTCTGCGCACGGGGGACGGGCGGATGTTGCCGGCGCATTTGAAGGCGCAGATCAGCCGCGAGCTCGACCGGCTCGAACTTCTGCTTGACCAGATCGACGCGGCGGAGGCCGAGCAGGATGCCCTGGTGGCTGAGGCGAGCAAACCTGCAGGGACGACCGCGCCGACCCCCCTTACGATGCTGCTCGCCATGAAGGGGATCGGCGCCAACTTCGCCGCCGTGCTCTGGTCGGAGGCCTTCTACCGGCACTTCTCCAACCGCCGCCAGCTTGCCGCCTATGCCGGCCTTGCGCCGACGCCGTGGCGCAGCGGCGGCATCGCGCGTGAGCAAGGCGTGTCGAAAGCCGGCAATCCGCGGCTGCGCACGACGATGATCCAGCTCGCCTGGCTGTGGTTGCGCCACCAGGGCCAATCGGCGCTGGCGCGCTGGTTCAAGGCCCACAGCGCGCGCGGCCGCAAGACCGCGATCGTTGCGCTGGCACGCAAACTGCTCGTCGCCTTGTGGAAGTACGTGACGAGCGGCGTCGTGATCGAGGGGGCAATCATGAAGAGCGTCTGAGATCAAAGCTTCTCTCCGAGAAGGACAACCAATCCGCCGAGGTTGATCAGCCCCGGCCGATCCGGGTGGACGAACCGATGGATTGCATGGCTTCAAACGCCGCAACGAAGAATGGCCTCGTCCTCTCGAGCCTGCCCGCCGCAAGCGGAATATTGGTGCAGTCGCTATCGCGCGACGACCGAATGTGAGTTTGATCTGGCATGCAAACCAGATTGCCAAACGGCTCGAACCTGAGATCGCTGATGATAGGAACATTCAATACTCTTCGTTCCAACCACAACAGCCTGATGGCGTGCTCGAGCAAGTCAAGGCCAAGCCGCTGCGCGGCGGCCCTTCGGGCCGGCCTTGACCCGATCTGCGCGCGCCATCTCAGAAGCCTCGTGGTCGGGACGAAGAGCTGGCCTGCAATCAAACCAAGAGCTGACCAAATGCCTTGACACACTCCATCCCCATGTGAGCAATCCAGA
>JBOGMI010000814.1:0-3055 GCA_050746645.1 Bryobacteraceae bacterium
ACCGAAGCCGCCCTCACCGATGTCGCCGGCGAATTTGTCTGGCGGCTCACCGGCAAGGAAACGATTTACCAGATGATGGCGCTGGCCGATGCCATCCGCGAGCGGGGCGGGGACCCGCTCGAACCGCGCGCATACAAAAAAATGTACCTGGACCGCCTCTGGCTCCTCATCAGCAGCCGCATCGAGGGTCTGCGTAGCGGGCGCGCTGCTCCCGAAGCTTATTTGGTTCCCGGCGCTCGCCACATTCTGGAATCCCTCCATGATCGCGGCATTCGCCTTTTTTTGGCCAGCGGTACTGATCACGCCGACGTCGAAGAAGAAGCGCGGCTGCTCGGCCTCGACGGCTTTTTCGACGGCCGCATTTTCGGCGCCCAGGACGATCTGAACAGCTTTTCTAAAGCCTTGCTGGTTCAGCAGCTTGTCTCGAACGCCGGATTTCGAGCCGATGAATTGCTCGTCTTCGGCGACGGCTACGTCGAAATCGAAGAAGTGAAAAAGGCGGGTGGAACCGCTGTCGGTGTCGCAACCGCAGAGCCCGAATGCCGCGCCATCGATTCCTGGAAGCGTAGCCGCCTCATTCAAGCCGGCGCCGATTTCATCATCCCCCATTTTCTCGATTCCAAAGCCCTTCTAGAGACCCTATTTGCCGCTCCCGTTCTGGCCAAGTAAAAATTCTAATTCTCCGGTTACTTTCTTGCTGGGGAAAGCATCCTAGGACATTGAGAGGTATTAATCTTGACGCCAGTAGTGAATCTCAATCCAATTTTGCCGAAAGTGCTCTTAGGCGACGATCATCACCTCATTCTCGACGCCCTCAGAGCCATGATGGGCAAGGAATTTAACGTTTTACCTGTCGACAATAGCCAAGCCTTTATCGATGCGGTAGAGCAATTCCATCCCGATGTCGCCATTCTCGACGTCAGCATGCCTGGCGCGGATGGATTCATCACCGCCCGCAAGGTCCTGGAGCGGCAGCCCGGATTGCCCATCGTTTTTCTCTCCATGTACGCCGATTCCAGCTACGTCGATCAGGCGGCGCAAGTGGGCGCGAAGGCCTATTTGTCCAAGCGCCTGCCGGCCGGAGAACTGATCTCCGCCGTTCACCGAGTGCTCGCCGGCGATACGCTGCTCCAGCCCTCCTTCAATGGCGCTTCTGCTCTGGTTTCCGGCAAAGGAGACCTGACGGCTCGCCAGCGCGAAGTGCTTCGCCTGATTGCGCTCGGCTGCAGCGCAAAAGATATCGCCAACCAATTGAATATTTCCGTGCGGACTGCCGAATTTCACCGCGCCGCCATTATGCAGCGGCTCAGTTTACACTCGACGGCCCAAATGACCCGTTACGCCATCGCGCACAGCATGGCCTGATCCCATCCGGGCGATCAGTTCATGTAGTGCCGCCGTTTTCGTGCCCATTCCAGGCGCGCTGCCGCGCGCTGAGAGCAAAGGACCGCGCGGCTCAGATTGCGCTCGTAATCTTTAACCAGCGCGGCAAATGCCGACAGCGCTTCCTTGGGAGTGGCAAACGCGCATTCCTCCCACTCGCCGTAAAGCTCGATCTTGAGAATCCAAGTATTCATGAAAGGATCCCTCCGGGGAACCGGTCCACAGTGCGGCTGATGCGGGCGCAACAGCAACTCGCTTCGCAGAAGAACTGCGTCTCTCTTGCGTTTAGACTGGGGACAATCTCCATGTTGCATCGAAATGGATCGTTTCAAAAGTTGGGAAATCTTCGGGTAGCGGCGCTGGCGGCGCTCGTGCTGCTGCCGGTTTGCCGTGCTCAGCAGCCGGAGAAGCACGGAATTTGGTTCGACCGCGGAGCTAAGCAGATGATGCGGTCGCGCGATGTCGCCTTCTCCTTGAACGCGGCCCAGGTCCTGGCTGGAGAAGAGCGGCTCGCCGCGCTGGCGCTAAAGCAGGCGGACAGCCCGGCCGTCAAGCAGTTCGCGAAGCGGCTCGAGGCCGAAAACCGGAAGATTCGCAAGGACCTGGACGCGGTCGCCGCCAATATGCGCCTCGTGCTTCCGCACAACGCCACCCAGCAGACGCTCTCGCAGCGTGGCGATCTCCTCAAACTCTCCGGCCCGAACTTCGATAGCGCGTTCCTTGCCGACCTCCTGACCGATACGAGCGAAAACGTATCTTCCTATCGAAACGAAGCGCATAAGGGCAAGGATGCCGCAATGAAATCGTTCGCGGCGCGCACGCTCCCGCTGCTCGGGAAGCGCTTGGATGCGCTCAAATCCCTGCGCGCGAAACACAAGGCCGCTGGCGTCTAACGGTTGGCACAAACATGAAATACAAAGTTATTTTTCGCGAACGATCCAATTGGCAAGGCGAAAAATCCGGCAATCCGGCGGATTTTCTCGACCCGCAGCTCGACGGAGAAACCGTGCTCGATTCCCGCTTCGTCGGACGTAACCGCCCGTTCGCCCAGCACTCCTCCGACAAGATCGAAGAGGACGATGCTTTTCTGAGCCTGGGCAGCGAAGTTTGGGAATACGACGTCGCCGAGGGAAAAGATCAGGCGTTCAAAGATGCTCTGCTGAATTCCGGCGTCGTAATGGAATTCGAGCCTCTCGAATCGGGCGACGAATTGAGCGCAAGCTAACAGCGTCTATATACGCCTGCCGCGCACCGCCCGCGAGATCAGACTGATGATAAACAGAATGATAAAGATGATGAAGAGGATCTTCGCGATCGAGGCTGCCAGCGCAGTGAGCGCGCCAAACCCGAGAATCGCCGCAATGATCGCGATGATCAGAAAACCCAGAGCCCAACCTAACATTTGTTGCCCTCTCTTTCCATTCGCAGCGCCTTGAGTCGCGCAGCCAACTATTTGATTCATTTCAAGCCCTGCCTGTTTCCTTCTCCGTGGGAGTCCTACCGGTACCGTGGATGATGGAAAGCATGAGCACGCTGGCCCCATGAAAACACTGGCAGTGGATATCGGCGGGACCAAATTTACGCTCGCGGCTTTTGAAGACGGCCGCATGCTGGCTCGCGAATGCCGCCTTACCGACCGCCGTCGCGGGCCGGAAGGAATGCTGCCCGCGAT
>JBOGMI010000815.1:0-1788 GCA_050746645.1 Bryobacteraceae bacterium
ATCCTCAACGGCCTGCCTCAAATCGAATCCCCTGCGCCAGCGGCAATTCGCTGCCGTAGTTGATGGTATTGGTCGCGCGGCGCATGTAGGATTTCCAGGCGTCGGAACCCGATTCTCTTCCTCCGCCTGTCTGCTTCTCGCCGCCGAAGGCGCCGCCGATCTCCGCTCCGGAAGTTCCGATGTTTACGTTGACAATGCCGCAATCGGATCCCTCCGCGCTCAGGAATCGCTCGGCCTCGCGGATATCGTTGGTGAAGATCGAAGACGATAGTCCTTGCGGGATGCCGTTGTGCTCGCGGATGGCGTCTTCGAACTCGCGATATTGCATCGCGTAGAGAATGGGTGCAAAGGTTTCGCGTTGAACGATGCTCGTCTGGCTGGGCATTTCGATCAGCGCCGGGCGCACGTAGAAGGCATCGCTCCAGCCGTTCACCTCCAGGCGCTCTCCGCCCGAAAGCTTGCCTCCATCGGCGCGCGCTTCATTGAGTGCCTGGCGCATGCCGTCGCCGGCGCGCCGATCGATCAGCGGGCCCACCAGCGTGCTCTCTTCGCGCGGATCGCCGACGGTCGCCGAGGCATAAACCCGCTTCAGTTGCGAAACGAACGGCTGGTAAATTTTTTCGTGCACGAAGAGCCGGCGCAGAGTCGTACAGCGCTGTCCCGCCGTTCCCATGCCCGCAAACGCCACGGCACGAAGGGTCAAATCCAGATCCGCGGAAGGACAAACGATGGCTCCGTTATTGCCCCCGAGTTCGAGAATCGCGCGCGCGAAGCGAGCCGCCAAACGCGGCGCGATCTGCCGGCCCATGGCAGTCGAACCCGTCGCGGAGACCAAGGGAACAACCGGATGACCGGCCAAAATTTCGCCGGCCTCGCGTCCGCCGATCAGCAGCGTCGAAAGCCCCGTCTCTCCGAACTGCGCCGCCGCTCGCTCGAACAGCGCCTGCACGGCGAGCGCACAGAGAGGCGTCTTTTCCGACGGTTTCCAGACCACGGTATTCCCGCATACGAGAGCGAGCGCGGCGTTCCAGGCCCAAACGGCGACCGGGAAATTGAATGCCGTGATGATGCCCGTTACGCCTAACGGATGCCAGGTTTCCATCATGCGATGCTGGGGCCGCTCGGAGGCGATCGTCAGCCCATGAAGCTGCCGTGAGAGTCCTGCCGCGAAGGTGCAGATATCGATCATCTCCTGCACTTCGCCGCACCCTTCCGCGAGAATTTTTCCGTTTTCGATCATGACCAGCCGGCCGAGCGCTTCTTTCTGTTTCCGCAGTTCCTCGCCGAATGCGCGGATCACCTCTCCGCGCACCGGAGCGGGAACGGTGCGCCAGTGAAGGAAAGCATGCTGCGCCGCATCGATCGCCCGCGCCGCCTCTTCGGCGCGGGCGGCAGGAATATGCCCGATGACTTCTCCGCTAATCGGCGTGCGCGCTTCGAGCGCGCCGGCTTGAAACGCCTGCTCGGGCACGCCCATTTTCCTGAGAACTTCAGCCGCTTCTTGCGCAATCGACATAACTTTATATGCTATGACCTTGCACGTACAAACGTGCGGGCGCACAAAAGTACGCCACGGCTAACAGCTAACAGCTAACAGCTAAGAGCTGACAGCTAATGACCTTGCATCTACAAACGTGCGGGCGCACAAACAGAACCCCGACCGTGAGGGAGGGGACTGGCGCAGCGCACCGGGCCGCTAAAATGATGGTCGATGCCCGAAAACACGTTCGATGTTGTTTCCAAGATCGATCTGAACGAGGTCGGCAACGCAATTCAGCAGGCCATGAA
>JBOGMI010000816.1:0-3241 GCA_050746645.1 Bryobacteraceae bacterium
GATTTCGGGGCTTATCCGTACATCCTCGGTAGTTCTCGCCGAGTTGTGGCGGGGCGCGGCGCGTGCGGACGAGCGGGAATTTCTGCGCGTCTTAGAGAGCAACCATCCCATTTTGGTTCCCACCGAAGAGAATTGGCTGGAATCGGGGCGGATCTTAGGGAAAATATACGCCGACAAAGGAATCACTCCAGCCAAGCTGCGCGACTTGCATTTCGACGTGCTCATCGCCCTGACCGCCCGCTCTCACGGTGCGCGGTTGATCACATCGAATCGTTCGGATTTCGAGCTGATTAATCATTATCGAAAGGTTCAATTCGAAATCTGGTAGTCTCTTCTTTTCCCATCAGGCGTCAAGAGCCTGAAAGAGGCGCTCGGGCGAACAGCTTGCCACCCACTCTCGATTTCGTCTACTTCGATGCCGGAGGGGGCCATCGTAGCGCCACGCTGGCGCTCCAATCCGTGATCGCTTCGGAAGGCTACCCCTGGAACGTCCGCCTGCTGAATCTGCAAGAGCTGCTGGACCCGCTCGATGGGTTTCGCCAACTCACCGGCTACCGCACACAAGACCTATACAACCTGTTGCTGGCGAAAGGCTGGACTCTGGGCACGAAATACCTGCTGCGCTTCATGCATTTTGTCATCCGGCGCTATCATTCGCGGCACGTCGATCTGCTGGCCAAGGTCTGGCGCGAACGCCGTCCGGATCTCGTCGTCTCGCTGGTGCCGAATTTCAACCGCGCTCTTTTCGACAGTCTTGCGAAAGCTCTGCCCGGCACGCCATTTGTGACCATCCTGACCGATCTCGCCGATTACCCGCCGCACTTCTGGATCGAACAGCAGCCGCAATACTTCATCTGCGGCACGGATCGCGCAGTCGCCCAGGCGCTCTCGTTAGGGCATCCGCCCACGCGCGTCTTTCGCGTTAGCGGCATGATCCTCCGGCCTCAGTTTTATGAAAACAAGAGCGCCCATATCGACGGCTTCGCGGCTTTGCCGCCTCTCGATTCCCATCTGCCGACTGGTCTGGTGCTCTTCGGCGGCGAGGGATCGCATGCCATGTACTCCATCGCTCAGCGCCTCGGCAATTCGCCCGCAAAGCTCCAATTGATCCTGATCTGCGGCCGTAACGCCGCATTGCAAAGGCGCCTGGAGCATTTGAGGACCCCAAACCAATTGCACGTCGTTGGCTTTACGGCCGACGTCCCGCTTTACATGCGCTCGTCCGATTTCTTCATCGGCAAGCCCGGCCCCGGCAGTATTTCGGAGGCGCTGCACATGGGCCTGCCCGCCATCGTCGAAAAGAATGCCTGGACGCTTCCGCAGGAGCGTTTCAATGCCGATTGGGTAGGCGAAAACGGGTTGGGGCTGGTGCTGCCGAATTTTCGTGGCATCGAAAACGCGGTGGAATACCTGCTGGAAGGCGATCGCCTGGCGCGGATGAAGGCCAAAGCGCTCGCGCTGAACAATCGCGCGGTCTTTGAGATCCCCCCAGTGCTGGCAAAGATCCTGGAGCCGATTTTGTCTAGCATATGATCGAGAAAATGCCAAAGTTCCTTCTCCTCTTCGCGGCGGCCGCCGCTGCTTTTCCCGCAGTGGGACAGACGATGGTCGCCCCCACCCCGCCCATGGGCTGGAACAGTTGGGATTCCTTCGGGCTAACCGTCAGCGAAGCCGAGTTCAAAGCCAACGCCAATTACATGGCTCAAAACCTGCGGAAGTTCGGCTGGCAGTACGCCGTGGTAGACGAAGGCTGGTATGTGAAAAATCCCCAAGCCAAATCCGGCGCGTTCCAATACACGCTGGATGCGAGCGGCCGCTATCTGCCGGCCCCGAACCGCTTCCCCAGCGCCGCCGGCGGAGCTGGTTTTAAAAAACTCGCTGCTTGGGCGCACGCCCGCCATATCAAATTCGGCATCCACATCATCCAGGGCATTCCTCGGGAAGCGGTTGAGAAGAACCTGCCCATCGCCGGCTCGAAATTCCGTGCCGCCGAAGCCGCCGATAAGTCCGATACCTGCCGCTGGAACTCGGATAACTATGGCGTTCGTTCCAACGCCGCCGGACAAGCCTATTACGATTCCATCGCCGCTCTCTACGCAAGCTGGGGCGTCGATTTTGTCAAAATCGATTGCGTCGATTCGCCCTATCGCGCCGCCGCCATCCGCATGTTCAGCACCGCGTTGCGCAAGACCGGCCGGCCGATTGTTTTGAGCCTTTCTCCCGGCCCCGCGCCGCTATCGAAGATCGACGAATTTCGCAAGTACGCTCAAATGTGGCGCATCTCCGGTGACATGTGGGACCACTGGGCGCAGCTCCCGAAACAATCCTGGACGCAAGGTCTGCTGGCGCAATTTCAAACCGCCGCCGAATGGGCGCCGCATGTAGAAAAAGGGCACTGGCCCGACGCCGACATGCTGCCCATCGGCTATCTCGGCCCGCGCCCCGGATTCGGCGAGGCGCGCGAGAGCCATTTCACACACGAAGAAGAGCAAACGCTTATCACGCTCTGGTGCATGTTCCGCTCGCCGCTGTTTATGGGCGGCAATTTAACTCGCCTCGACGGCTTTACCAAATCGCTGCTGACCAACGCTGAAGTAATAGCGATCGACCAGCATTCGACCGGCGCCCGGCCGCTGATCCGTAACGGCAACCATGCGGTTTGGGCCGCCAAATCCCCGGACGGGAAGGCGATCTATATCGCTTTGTTCAATCTTTCGGATCACGGCCAGACCATCGTGTATCCGCTACAGCCGCTCGGCGCCACATCGTTTGAGGTCCGCGATTTGTGGCAGCACAAAAATCTCGGCCGCTTCGATAACGTCCGCGCCGCCCTCCGCCCGCACGCCTCCGCGTTGTTCAAACTGAGTTATTGAGGGGCGCAATCGTCGCTCACTGTGAGAGCTTCTTGTAAAGCCGCTCGTATTGCCGGTGACTGGCCATGTAAGCACCCAGCACATCTGGGCGCGGCCCGTTGTGTTTTTCGATCAGGTTTGTGAGTGCTTCTTCTACGAGAGCCTGAATCGACCGGCCTTCCTGCTCCGCGAGTACACGTAGGGCCAACAGCATCTCCGCATCGAGCTGAGTGACAAGAACTTCGTGGGGCCGGACCATCTCAATCCGATTTTACTTCCTACCGGAATACCCGCCACAGCACGATCCCGCAGACCACCACGAACGCAGCCGGGATCCACGATCCTTTCGCCAACTGCGCGCGCCAGTCGGTGGCGCGCTGCGCCCGGCG
>JBOGMI010000817.1:0-1907 GCA_050746645.1 Bryobacteraceae bacterium
GGCGTCCAGGGGAAACCGGAATAGGCGGTGACGATGGCGCCGAGTTGCCAGCCGCCCAGAATGCTGTGCAGCAAACCCCTGCTGTGCGGGAAAATCGGTAGCGTCCAAAGGCCGTTGAACACGAACCGATTGCGCGAGTCGTAATCGGAAGGGCCGTATTCGTCGGTTTGTGCATGTACGGGATCGGTTTGATTGGTATTTGCGCCCGGACCTTCCGACGACAGCATGTCGATGCTCTTGCTCCATGTATAGGTCGCGTCGATGGAGAAGCCCCTGGAGAACTGCTTGGAAATCCGCGCATACATGGCGTTATAGGATGCATTCACGTCGGGCGTCGGTATGTACGCGGCGTAGAAGTAGCTGGACTGGCTCCCGACGTTTTGCGCATAGAGAAAGTTCTGGTTAACAAGACGAATGAGATGGCGGCTGAGCGCGCCTTGATAGCCGAGCGTAAATACAATGTTTTTCGCCAAGTTCGTTTGGGTTTCGAACGAGAAGATATCAGTGTAGGCATCCGGCGTGTTGGGCCAAGCGCCATAGATTTCGACGGTCGGAGGTGTACCGCGGCCGATCGCATTCGGGGTTCCGGAGACCGGGTTCACTCCAGTCGCCAGGAACGGGTTTGCGGGATAGCTGTACGGCGTTGTGCCGCTGCCGAGGCTGTACTGGATTTCACCCCCGGCAAAGGGCGTGCCGAAACCGTTGTAGGCGCTTCCAGCAGTACCGCAGCAAAGGCTGAAGTGGTAATAATTCGGATTGTTCTCGCGGCTATTGGCGAAAATGTTGTCGTTCTGGCGGTTGTAGAGAATGCCGAACCCTCCGCGCACCACGAAGTTTCCGTGAGCGGCTGTCGGGGCGTAGGCAAAACCGATCCTCGGCTCGAAGTCTTTCCAATTCGAGCGCCAAAGCTGGCTCACGTGCCGCACTTGCGCGTTGACCAGCGGATAGGGTCCGTTCGCGTAAAGGAACAAGTTATCCAAAACGCCCTGCTTTTCAGTAAGCGGAGAAAAGTATTCCCAGCGCAGGCCGAGAGTCAATGTGAGGCTGGGACTTACATGCCAATCGTCCTGAGTAAAGAGCCCGGCGATGTGGTCTCTGAAATAGCGGGCGGCGTTGGCCGGGCCACCGGTATTGGCGTTGGCGTAAATATCCTCGAAGATCGGCGCATCGTTGGCGAGGTTCCAAAGGCCGGAAAACGAGTAGAGCGGCCGTACCCCGCCGAGTGGATTATTGTTGTCCTGCTCCCAGTTGTACTCGCCTCCGAAGCGTACCGTGTGGTTGCCCCAAACCTTGCTGAGGACATCGCGAACTTCATACGTATTCTGAGCGAGGATAGCTGGTGTAGTGGAGGCATGCGGAAGACCCGCCACACCGATGGAGCCGAACGGGTATCCTTCGAGCTGAATATAGGGGATACCCCAGTTTTTCCCGCTGGAATCGTTGAGCTGATTATCGGCGAAACGAGTGAAATTGCCGCGCAGTTCGTTGATCATTGTGCCGTTAAAGGTGTGAGTGTAGGCAGCGGTGATGGCAGTATTCGTTGGCTTAAAAGGCACATCGGCATCGGGCGCTCCGCCGGATGCGGCGTCGGCGCCGATCTGATTCAGATGAGTCACATAAGCCGATACGAAGACCAAGTCCTTTGAAGTGAGATTCAAATCGAATCGGCCGTTATATTGGTTGCCAATTTGCTCGTTGGGCAGATAGTACTCGACACTTTCGAGATCGGGAATGCCATCGAAGCCGCCGCCGATCGCCCCCGGCAGATACTGAGCGCCCGCGTTTGGGTTCGCGTAGTAAGGCGTGCCGCCCAAGCCTGGTCCCGGCGAGCCAACATCCAATCCGCCTGGAACATCGCGGCATAAAGTTGCCGCGTTTGCAGCGAACAGCCCCGCGCAACTCGCTGT
>JBOGMI010000818.1:0-2668 GCA_050746645.1 Bryobacteraceae bacterium
AAGCGAACAAGTTCACTCCGCGCCCTGGCTGCTCAAACAGGAAATGCGCCGCCTCGATTCGCTGCTGATGTGCGCCGCCGAAAGCGCCCGCGTTCCCGGAGGCCACGCGCTTACGGTCGATCGCGAACTCTTTTCCGACGCAATTACCCAAGCCATCGAAGCCCATCCCGCTATCGAGATCCGCCGCGAAGAAGTCAGCGAAATTCCACGCGATGGCATTACGATCGTCGCTACCGGTCCGCTCACGAGCGATGCTCTCGCCGCCGACATCGGCCGCCTCACCGGCTCCGACCGCCTCTACTTTTACGACAGCATCAGCCCCATCGTTGCCGCGGACTCCGTCGATGTATCCATCGCCTTCCGCGCCTCGCGTTACGGCAAATCGCTCGATGGCAGCGACGATTACCTCAACTGCCCGTTTACGAAAGAGCAATACGAAGCGTTCCTCGATGCGCTGCTCGCGGCGGGGTCTTACGAACCGCATATCGAAGAGGACAAGATTTCCTATTTCGAAGGCTGCCTGCCTATCGAAGAGATCGCGCGGCGCGGCCGCGACACGCTACGCTTCGGTCCCATGAAGCCCGCCGGATTGCCCGATCCGCGCACCGGCCGCTGGCCGCACGCCGTGGTTCAGCTTCGCCAGGAAGACCTGCGGGCTGCCAGCTACAACCTCGTCGGCTTCCAGAATCATATGCGCTTCGGCGACCAGGCGCGAGTTTTCCGCCTCATTCCCGGATTAGAAAACGCCGAGTTCCTGCGCTTCGGCCAGATGCACCGCAACACTTACATCAATTCGCCTGCGCTATTACATCCAACGCTCCAATTAAAAAGCAACAAAAACATTTTCTTTGCCGGACAGATTTCCGGGGTTGAGGGCTATGTCGAATCGATCGCGACCGGCCTGATGGCGGGGCGCAATGCCGCCCGCATCGCCGCCGGCGACGAGCCGCAAATGTATCCCCGCGAGTCCGCGCTCGGCAGCTTGTGTCATTACATCGCACATGCCGACCCGCGCCGCTTTCAGCCCGCCAACATTACGTTCGATCTGCTGCCGCCGCTCGACGAATCCGCCCGGCACCGCTTGCGTCACGACAAGAAAGGGCGCCACGCCGAAGTCTGCCGGCGCGCGGCGGAGTCTTTCGAAGCTTTTCTCTATGCCTGCGATACGCGAATCGGCTGCGAAGTATCTGGCTGAGTTGGCGCGGCGCGGCGCCTCCGCGCACACGCTGCGCAACTACGGCTCGGATCTGGAGCAGTTTGCAAATTACTTCGAGCCGCCCGGCGCCGATGCGCTCGCCATCGAGCAATTGGATCTTCCGCTCATGCGCGAGTGGCTGGCGAGCCTTTACGACCGGAAACTCGCCGATCTATCGGTGCGGCGCAATCTGGCCGCTGTGCGCAGCATGTTCAAATTTCTCCGGCAGGAGGGTATCCTCGAAACCAACGCCGCGGCTCGCCTGCGCACGCCGAAGGCGAAGCAGCGTCTGCCGGAAGTGATGAGCGCCGAAAAAACCAATCGCCTGATCGATGCGGTGGAAGCCGGCGAGCCGGTCGAAAAACCCTCGCGCGAACGCGACCTCGCGGTTCTCGAACTGCTTTACGGTTGCGGCATCCGCGTCGGCGAACTCGTGGGCGTCGATCTGAACGATATGGACCTCGGCGAAGGCTGGCTGCGGGTGCGCGGCAAAGGCAACAAAGAGCGCCAAGTGCCCATCGGAGAGCGCGCCGCTGCCGCTGTCGAACAATATCTCGCCGTGCGCCATGCACCGCCTGAGGAACCGGCGCTGTTTCTCAATTCGCGCAAGAAACGTCTAAGCGACCGCCAAGTCCGCCGTCTGGTGAAATTCTACGCGCTTGCCGCGACCGGCGATTCCAGCGTGCACCCGCACAGCTTTCGCCACGCTTATGCAACCCATCTGCTGAACGACGGCGCCGATCTGCGTTCGATTCAAGAGCTGCTCGGCCATGCCCGGCTTTCGACTACGCAAAAATACACCCAAGTCTCGTTGAAGGATCTGCAAGCCGTCTATGACCGCGCGCACCCGAAAGCGTAGCCTGATCTCAGCCGGGCTCGTTCTGCTGGCTGTCGCGTGTTCACTCTTTCTCGCGAAGGATGTCGATCTGCGTGTCTACTGGTTCGGCGTGACCGGCTTTTTCAGCGGCACGAAACCCGCCTACGGGCCGCACAGCGGAATCGGCTTCCCCATGGGTTATCGCTATCCGCCCGCCACTTACTTACTGCTCTATCCATTAAAGTTCGCTTCCTTGCACGTTGCGGGTTTCTGGTGGATGCTCGCAGCCTGGGCGAACGCGGCCTGGGTGGTTTGGCTCGCCTTCCGCGTGCGCGGCCTGCGCTTTAGCGCCCAAGCAGGCGCTGCGTGCTGCGCTTTCCTGCTCGCCTATGTCTATCTCGCGATACATTACGGAAACGTCCAGCCGTTCGTGATCGCCTGGATCTTCGCCGCTCTGATTCTGGCCGAGTCGCATCCGCGCTGGGCCGGGCTGCTGCTCGCGCTTTCGGTCACCTTCAAAGTCTGGCCCATCCTTTTCCTGCCGCTGCTGCTCCACCGGCAGCGCATCCGCTCGGCCGGCTGGTTTGCCGGCTGGCTTGCGGCGCTTTGGGCCTTCCCGCTTCTTATCTTTGGTCCCTCCGGTTACGAAACGCTTT
>JBOGMI010000819.1:0-4313 GCA_050746645.1 Bryobacteraceae bacterium
TGCCGCTGCCGATGAGCGGCGACATGCGCAATCCGCTCAGCTTCGTCCTGCTGACCCCGGGCGTGTACGGCTCGACGCCCGGCGCGACACCGGACTATCGGCTGCACATCAGCGGCTCGGTCAGCGATTCGGACCAGGTTTTCATCGACGGCATCCCGGAGGCGAAGGAGAACTTGCCCGGCAATATCGCTCTCGACCACCCGCCGATGGATGCCATCAGCGAGTTTAAGCTCATCAACAACAATTCGAGCGCGCGGTATGGGTTTTCGAGCGGCATCGTTTCGTTTGCTTTTAAATCCGGCACGAACGCTTTTCATGGAAGTCTCTCCGAATACCTGCAAAACGACAAGCTGAATGCAGCCGGATTTGTGGCTAACGCGACCGGCAAGCCCAAGCCGCCCCTGAAGCAGAATGAATACGGAGGAACCATCGGTGGGCCGGTCTGGATTCCCCGCGTCTACAACGGGCACAACAAGACCTTCTTCTTTGTCACTTACACTGGATTCAAGTACCGTCCCAGTGCGGTCAATGCTACGCTGACCACGCTTCCGAACGCTTACCGGAACGGAGATTTTTCCCAATCGCTCGGCTCCCAACTCATGGTGGACGGCCAGCCGGTCTTCGATCCCGCGGGCCGCCCAGTGCTGAACGGCCAGATCTACAACCCGTTTTCGGTCCATACAGTCATTGGGCCGGATGGCAAGAGCTACCAGGTGCGCGATCCGTTTCCGGCCAACCAAATCCCGTCCAGTCTCTTTAGCAAGGTGTCGCAGAGTTTTCTGAAGTACTACCCCAAGGCGGACACAAACGCGCTGTTCAACAACTTGATTCGAAGGCAGAGCACAAAGACCGACGAGCATCGGCTGGTAGTCAGGCTCGACGAGCACCTCAACGACAAAAACACGTTATCGGGAAGTCTCTTCCGCGGCGGCTATGTCAATAGCGACAACGGCGGCTTAAATCTCACCAACGCCGGCACGCGTTCGCATCCCACCACGCAGATCCGGCTCACGTTTAACCACACCTTTTCCCCGACCTGGATCAACAATTTCAATGCCGGATTCCTGCGCGATACCGATTTTAGCGGGCCGCTACAGGTGGGGCCCGGCTTGGCCGCTTTGGGGATCACGGGACTCCCGCCGCTGGCCAACGACAGCGCTTTGGCGGGCGTTGCGCTGGGTACCCTGATCGGCGGGATCGGCGGGAACGGGGGAAATGCATCGGTCCAGAACCGTTTCATCGAGAACGACAATATGACCTTGGTTCGCGGCAATCAGACGTTTACTTTTGGCGGCGATCTGCGCCGCATCCAGAGCAACGAGTTCGGGATTCCTTCGGGCACTTTCACCTTTGAGCCTACGCAGAGCGGTCTGAACGGAACTGGCTTCATTAATGGCAACCAGGCGGTCTCGGTGCCTGCGGGAACGGGAAACCCGGCCGCCAGCTTTCTGTTCGGCGGCATGGACTTTGTCAACTTCGGTTATCCGGCCCATGCCTACTATCGCTGGTGGCAGGCGGGACTCTATTTTCAGGACGATTGGAAGGTCACTCCGGATCTGACGCTCAACCTGGGCCTGCGCTGGGACCTTCAGATCCCGCGCACGGAAAAGTACGGAAATGTTTCCACCATGAATCCCGGCCTGCCCAATCCCGCTGCGGGCGGACTCCTTGGCGCCTATACCTATTACGGCACTGGACCTGGACGCAATGGAAGAGCGCGTATCGGCAATATTTATTACAAAGGCTTCCAGCCGCGGATTGGCTTCGCCTATTCGCCGGGGCCGGACCACAAATGGGCCTTCCGCTCCGGATTTGCAATTGTGCGTCCTCTCGGCAATGACAACGCCGAGGACGATATCAGCGGTACGCTCTACGATACCGGCTTTGCGACCCTGGCTACCCTGAACAGGCCTCAGGATTACGTCGGTTCTCCCGCCTATTATTGGGACAATCCATATCCGTCATCCGCGGTCAGCAGCACCAACCTCGATCCTGGAACTCTTGTTGGCAACGATAATCCCACAATGATTCATCCCGTTGCCGGTCTTCCGCCCACGCAGATCTATTGGACCTCGCAGGTGCAGCGGCAGATCGGCAACAGTATGGTAGCCAGCATCGGTTACGTCGGCATGCACACCTATCACATCGGAGTCTGGGCCAAACCAAATGAGGTCGATCCGGCGTTTGCAAAAGAAAAATATGGTCAGTTCGCCGCCGCCCACGGGATACCGCTAAACGAGTTTCTCGCCACCTCCATCACCGATCCCATCGCCGCCGAGGCCGGCGTTACACCGCCTTGGCCCGGTTTTGTTTCGACCTTCGGGCCCGCCGCCACCATCGCCCAGTCGCTGCGGCCATGGCCGCAATACGGCGATACCGATAACCCTTTTGATCCTATTGGCAACGTCTCCTATAGCGGCCTCCAGGCGAAGTTCCAGAAGCGCTTTTCGCATGGGCTCACCTTCCTGGTTTCTTACAGCTTTTCCAAAACGATCGGCGATGTGGATTCCAATTCCGGGCCGAATTCCGGGGCCGAGAATGCAATTTATGCAGGCTCCTTCATGCAGAACTTCTATGACCAGGCGGCGGACCGTTCCGTCACCAGTTCCGACATCCCGCAGGTGCTTTCATTGAGTTACACCTATCAGCTTCCATTCGGAAAAGGCAGGGCGTTGTTGAATCGTGGCGGCTGGGTGAATGCGATTGTCGGCGGATGGTCGATCAGCGGCCTTCAGCAGTACCAGAGCGGCCGGCCGATTCACATCGAGTACGATGCATTCGGCAGTTCGAATCCTTACTTCGCCGCCGGCGACGGCTTCAGCTTCCGCCCCGATGTGGTTCCGGGCGTGCCTTTGAAGAATCCGGCTTACAATCCGAATTGTTCCGGGCCGGTTTCGGGAACGGGCCGCAGTGCGTGTCAATTTTATATCAACCCTGCGGCGTTTACCGAGCCCCCATCGGGAGAATTCGGCAACGCGCCCAACCTGTTTTCTCAACTGCGGATGCCGGCTTTTTTCAACGAAGACCTCTCGCTTTCCAAGCAATTCAACCTTACCGAACGTGTGCATCTCCAGTTCCAGGCCAATGCCTTCAACGCCTTCAACCGCGTGATCTTCTCCTCGGGCGGCAACGCGCAAACCTTCATTGTCAACGGTGCGCCGCCGGATCTGAACGCTTCGACCCTCGCGAATTCGAGCACCATCTTCGGGATTATGACCGCGCAGCAGAACGGGCCGCGCATCATCCAGTTGGGCGCTAAACTGACGTTTTGAACACTCGGTTTTACCGTAGCGCGCGCACTCTTGCGTGCCGCGTCGAGACTCATCTCGACGCCTGGTTCTGCTTTGGTCGCGGCTCTGCGGCCTTCTGTGCCTCTGTGTTCGTGATCATGGGTCTGCCGCTTTGTTCCCAGACGGTTGCCTCGCAGATCGCCGCGCATGCACAGGCAGCGCAGCGCGCCGAACGGCAAAACAATTTTTCGGAAGCCGTGCGGCAATTCCAGTATGTTACAAACAAGCTGCCTCGCAACGCGGAAATGCAGAGTAACTTAGGTGTCGCCCTCTATTTCGACCATCAACTTACTCAGGCCATCGCGGCCTTTCACAAAGCGATTGCTCTGAACCCGGATCTGCTGGCGCCACACCTGTTTTCCGGGCTGGCGCTTTACCGGCTCTCGAATCCCAATGCGGCCGTGCCCGAACTCCAACGAGCGGTGCGGGTCAAACCCGGCGATGTTCTCGCGCGCAAGTGGCTGGGTTATGCCTACGCCGCGCAATTCCGCTATGAACCGGCATTGAAACAATTTCAAGCGGCTTCGAAACTCGATCCGAAAAATATCGATGTTTGGTACGCCCTGGGCCAGACTTTTCTCCAGATAGGCAAGCATGCGACGCGTCAACTGTTGACGATGGCGCCGGATGGCGGACGGGCCTGGGAGCTTGCCGGCGAGCAGGAAAAATTGCAGGGGCATCGCAAAGCGGCGCTGAAGGATTTCGAAGAGGCTTTGAAGCGCCGGCCGGATCTGCCCGCGTTGCGCAAAGCGGTCACGGAGCTGGGAGGACCGCTCCCTGTCGCAAGCCGAACAGAACCGCGACCGGCAGGGAGCGGACGTGCGGACGCCCTCTACCGGCAAGCGCATGAGGCCGAGCAAAAGGTGCGCGCAGCTTTTGGCCGCGTGGGAAAGATTGCGCCCAATTCTTACCGCGCACACGAGATCATGGGCGATTCTCTAACCGCGCAAGGGCTGCCTGAAAAAGCAATTCAGGAATACCGGACGGTCTTGCGGTTGAAACCGGATCTGCCTGGCATTCACG
>JBOGMI010000820.1:0-4796 GCA_050746645.1 Bryobacteraceae bacterium
GAATTCGAGCGCGTTGCCTATCCGAGCAGCCGTGCCGGTTTTGCAGCCACGCTCGCCCGCTTTGCGGTCCGCGACAAATCGATTCACCTGCTCACCCAAGGCCTCGGCCCACAGCCGTTTCACGGACAGGTCGCGATCCTCGTGAACGAGTGGACTAACAGCGCGGCCGAAATGCTCACCGCCTTCGCCGCCGAGAGCAAATCCGCTACGATCATCGGCGCCAAGACAGCCGGAAATGTGCTCGGCGCGGTGAACGTTAAAGTCGGGTACGGATATTGGCTGCGGTTGCCGGTCTTCGGCTGGTACACCGCCCATGGCACCTGCATTGAGGGTCAAGGGGTCACACCCCACATCCCGGTCGAAGTGGAGCCCGACGAGCTGAGCGCCGGAGTTGACCGCCAGCTAGAGGCAGCATTGCGAGCAACGTCGGGAGCCACAGTGAGCGCCAGCGCCTCCGCATCGCGGCAGTAGGAGGCCTCGATCCAGCTAGGAATCACTCAGCTACTTGCTCCGAGGAAGCAGAATTGCCAATGGATAGACGCCATTGTCGTTCCATTTCTGAATATTTTTCTCTGTCCATTAGTCTAAGTACAGAGATAGCGGCCCTCGCGGCAGTCAGGCCATTGGACGCATCATTCGTGTCGTACGACACGTCACCCCAATGTACGATGCGGTTCCGCTTCATGAATAGCTCCCTGTGGATGACATTAACGTGGCGCTCGTCGTGCGAAAAGCCGATTTCTGCTAATTCTTCCTCGTTGCTCCTGCGAAGCAAATCGGTTGCAATTTCGTCGTACTTTTTCCCCGTCAGAAACTCCGATACGAAGTTGGCTGACTTTTCAAACCCTCCGCCCGATGTCTCTTTCCTGTAATCCCTTTCCCAGGCTTGTCGTTGTAGCTCAGTGGATGATTGCCCTGTGAGGCCGAAGTGATCCAGTCCTTTCCATTTCAGGAACAAATGAGTCAGAGCACATTCCACGGCCATCGCGCTGCAAATAATCGATAGAGTGAAGTCGCCCTCATCTAGCTCGCGCTGGCCGCGCAGCAAAAGGCGTTCCGCGACAATGCTAATTGTTAGCGGGTCGATGATGTGAATCTGCTCCAAGCATCGTGGACACTTGGCCGGCGGGAACTCCTGCTCACCATAACCTGGAGTGTCGAACTTAAAGCCGCACGATGAACAGGCAACTGAAACCGTAAACTTCATGTAGGTGGGACTTGGAGCACGATATCAGGCGGACACTCGCATCGATTTCGGGCAGATCTCTACGATTCACGACAGGATGATATTCGCACGCGAGGCGCGCGCCGATGGTCCTCTGATATTGGCGAGGGCCCGCCGGTGGCGCTTCCGGTCTCCGTAAAGGGTCGCGCAATGGCGGCCGACATGTTCAATCAGGAAGACTTCTCGGAACGAGTTATGCAAATTCATCGCCTTAACGCGTGCAATCGCGTCGTTCCACTCGCTGTCGAGGACCACACCATCCGCAATGCAGTTAATGATCAATACTGTGTTGCACGGATAATTCTTCTGGCCCTTTTCGGTGAGCCTTGATGCAATCTGCCGCGCAAGGTCATCGATTCCTTCGTCGTTGACGATCACATATGGTGTTGACACGGGTTTTCTCGTTGTCCGGTCGCGATGAATGCTTTTTGCGCCGAATGAACCACCATCCTCATGCAAGAGCCTGCGGGCAAGATAATCGTTCTTGTGAGCGGAGGTGGTAACTTCGAGGAATAGCTTTCTGGGGACACCTGCATTCCTGACCATCATCAGAGGCGACCATAGGATCGCATCGTATTGTTGGGAGCCGTTGATCCATCGAATCTTTATTCGGTTCGCTGCGAAATAACGTGCTTGAATGTAATTCGCGATTGGCAGAAGTTCTTCCAGAAGCTTTTTCTCTCGATTCGTCGGCCGTAATCTCAGCTTCTCGATACCTTCAGGTTCGGATTTCACCTGATCGAAGAGTTCATAAACTCTCTTGCAGAATTCGAGTCCGTCGAGCAAGCAGTCGTCTAGGCCCTTAAGATCGCGTTGCGGCGACTGTATCATAGCTTGATTCTCTCGTCCAGTATGGCATCCGCTTTATGGATAAGGATCGGAAACGTAGATGACTTCTCCTCAGAACTCGCCCGCATTGGCCCAATTTCAGAGCAAATGCGGACGGAGGCAGAATGATCTTCGGACCGTTTGCCAGATTTACTGCTCCGTCCACATCGTCTATAGTTCCCTCCACATCTCCCCACCGATACCGCCGATGAGCAGTATATGCCGTCGCCTCTTTTGAACAAGATATAACTAAAAGCACTTTCGGTTGTTGAGGTCGCGGTACGCATATGCGATGAGGTCGCGGACCAGTTCAAGTAGACCCCCGATCGGAAACCCATCAAATGGATCACCGTGAGCCTGCTTATTTCGGATGTCGGCGAGGGACGGCTTAGTGTCACCTCTGACAAAGCCGACGGCCGAGCCGCCTGATCGCTTGACCATAGGTATTTTGTCGTCCGTCAATCCATCCTGGATCATATATGCCAGCAACTCGGCGAATGACCTGTAAGCACCCCGCTTCTTGACCTTCGCACCATAACGATCATTCAATGCAAGCTCAAGCGCCGCAAGCCCCACCAACTCCCCCGCCTTGATCAGGTCGGTATAGAGCCACGCCAAGAAATAGAGCATTTGGGCGCGCCGAAACTTTGCCGCTACAATCTCCGGAATGCCGGGCGGAAGGCATAAAGAAGCTACAAACTCCCGCCACTGCACTGCCGTCGAGAATTTGATGAATCCTCCCGCCCGGCCCGGAGTCGGCCAAGGAAGCACGAGCGGGGCATCTCTGGTGGATCCACCCAACAAAGTCAGGTTGAGAAATGTGTCGTCCGCCATTTTTTGCAGCGCCTGTTCTTCCCTATCGGCGTCCGCCGGGCGAAAATTCACCCTGGCCGCAGACCCAAGAAGCCACTGTTTTATACCGAGATCCATTCCACAATATTCCTGCTCCCTGCTGATGTTCGGCTTAACCCCGACCGTAAGGGGCTAGTCGTGCGTGGGCCAGCAAGGGTGCCAAATGCTGGGCAGTCGTGTTCGGCATCACGGATTTCGGATGGATTCCCGCGCGGGGAGATGATGAAAATTGCAAAAAACGTCAAGTGAGAACGTTCCCGGTCATACCTGAATTGTTAGAACATGTCGTCGACTTCTTCCGTGTTTGGTACATGTAGACTCTGCCACGATGGGGCGGTACCCCTTTGCTCAAGCCATCTCTTGCCGGCCGCCATTTCCCGCTGGATTGCGATGTCGAACCGTGGTACAGGAAGCACGAGAGGTGTTATCTACATCACGAAGAAAAGCGTCGTGCAAAAGGACTATAGAATCGCGGACTATTTGCTGTGCCGCAGTTGCGAGGACCGCTTCAATTTCGGGGGGGAGAAGTGGCTCCTTGCAAATACATATCGCGGGAGCGGGAAATTTCCGCTCCAAGCCGCGCTTCAGAGGGCAGCGCGGGACGGGAGACCCGTGATTCCCCTCCAACGAGCCACGATCGTACCGGCGGCGGGAACACCGGGCATTGAATTGCGCAAGCTGATTTACTTCGCGGCATCGGTTTTCTGGCGTGCGGCCGCCCATTCCTGGAACCAGATCGACCGGCGCATTCAAATCGCACTTGGGCCATACGAGGAGCGCCTCAGGCGCTTCCTTCTCGGCGAAGAACCGTTTCTCGATAATGCCGCTCTGCTAATTAATGTTGGAGATGAGGCTCGTCCCAACATGTCGGCCATTTACCCGTATTCGGATCGCGTGCAAGGAGTTTGGCAGCACCGTTTCGCGATACCCGGCATGGCGTTCTGGCTTCACCTCGGCCGTATTCCCGAGGCTTTATACACCATGTGCGCGGTCCGGGCAAGTGCGCTTTGCCTTGCTAAGAATCTTGATGATAACCTCCTTGTGCAGGGCACAAGGCTATTTCGTGCCAATCCTGCCGCCAGAATCTTTCAGGCGCAATAAACGCTGCCACCATTCCTGGCATTCGCTGCCATCCGGTTTTGGGCGCCTGACCACCGGCTGGGGGAGGAAACCTGTTGCGCGACTCGGCCATTTGACGCGTAGACTCTGCCTATAAGTCGCCTCCGAAGATGGCGTTCATCACTGTGCAGAGATTACTGCAGCGGCATGCTCCTCGCCCGCCCGTCCTGGCAACGGCGCAGCGCCGAAAACGGATCGAGCGTGTAAACCTCAGGTATTTTTTCGGATGCAAATTCCTGCCAGATTTTCCGCCGTCAACCCCTCGTTCCAAATGAAGACACATTTTCCCGTTTATTTGGAGCGATTGGATGCATTTGAATCTAGAACAAACAAACACTGCTGCAGTGCGGTCCGCCGCCCTGCTTGAACCAAGCGAAGTTGCGAAGTGGCTCGGGGTCTCGGCCGGTTGGGTCCGGGATCACGCCACCCGGAAACAGCCGCGCCTGAAGGCGATCAAAGTCGGCAAGCTCTTGAGATTTCGGCCCGAAGACATCGAGGAATTTATTCGCCGTTGGTGCCAATGAACGACGGGAGTTGGACGGAGAAATGCCAAAGAGTAGACATCAGGACGGCCGGGTCGAAGTGACCGGCAAACGCGTCAAGAAGTGGAAAGGCCATTACTACGTTTACATCAAGAACGACGCGGGCCAGGAGCGGCGCTCTCACCGGAGCGCCATTCTCGGGTTGCGCTCTGAATTGAAGAAATGGGAAGCGGAAGGCAAACTCAGGGATATCATCCGTCGCGAGACCGGAGCGGCCGGCACGGCACGCC
>JBOGMI010000821.1:0-1017 GCA_050746645.1 Bryobacteraceae bacterium
ATGCTCTTCGATCAGAACCTTGAACCCCGATCGCCTGATGCCCGTGCGTTTCGAGGAATACCAGCTAGCAGTGTTTTGATGATTTAGCCGATATTTTAGACCGCGTTTCGCCGCTTCCTGCTCCGGCAGACCGACCGAGGTGAGCGGAGGATTCGTGAAAACCACGGTCGGAATGCCGGCATAGTTGGGCTTCTGATGATTTCCTTCGAGCAGATTGCTCGCGACGGCATCCCCTTCCATGCTAGCTACCGGCGTAAGTGGCATTCCGGCCGTACTTGCGGCGTCTCCTGCCGCATAGACCGACGGATTGGAAGGACTCTGCAAATATTCATTCACGACAATCCCTTTCTCGTCGCGCCCGACGCCGGCTTTCGCCAGATCCAGATCATCGATATCGGGCACGCGTCCGGCGCCATGGACCACCATATCCGTTTCAAACCGCTGCTCCTCGCCGCTTGCGGACGCCGTCACGAGCAACCCGTCACCGCTCTTCTCAATCGCTCTGACCGCCATGTTCAATTTGAGGTCGATGCCCGAATCCCGGCTCGCACCGGCCAGCTTTTCGACCAAATCCGGATCAAAACCCTGCAACGGCCGGGCGCCGCGATGCAGAATGCGAGCCTGCGCACCCGCTTGCGCAGCCACATGAGCAAATTCAAATGAGATGTATCCGCCGCCCACAAACAAGATGCGGGCGGGCAGCCGGTCAAGCTCCAGAAATTGCTCGCTTGTAGTTAAATACTGTTCTCCCGGAATCCCCAACTGGGCGGGCACGGCTCCCGCCGCAATAACTACATATCGAGTTCTGAGCGTCTCATCGCCAATTTGGAGCGTGTCCCGATCCAAAAAGCGCGTGCGCCCGTGAAACGAACGAATTCCGGCCTTGGAAAAGCTCTTCTCCCGGTCTTCCGGTACCGGATCAGTGAAGGTTCTTTTGAAACGGATGAGAGCCGGCCAATCGATCGGGGCGCCTGAGGAGATGCCTTTCCCCCTCATGCGGTGAGCGTGTTCGGAAAC
>JBOGMI010000822.1:0-1093 GCA_050746645.1 Bryobacteraceae bacterium
ACCAGCGCTGTCCGGCCTGACGCGTCCAATCGTAGTGCCCTTCGCCCACCTCGAAGGTCTCCGCCGTTCGCCACGGATTCGTGATCTTGGGATTAATCCCGCCGCCGATGTTGAACCGCCAGCAGGACAGCCCGATTCCGCGGTCGCGCGAAAACAGCAGATCGGCGACCCGGTTGCGATTTTCTAAAGACCACTTGTCCAATTCCTGTATGCTCCAGGCGTCCGAGGCGCCGAAATTGTCAATGATTTGATGTTTGTGATTGAGATCGATAACGTCTTGGCGGGGCTTGGCTTCGAGTGCAGTGGCGGCCACTCCCGCCAGGACGCTTTTCAAAACGGATCTTCTTGACGGCAGCGGCATATAATCTCTTAGTACACAATGTCACAAATTCACTGACGTATTCGGGGTGTCCTCGCCATCCGAAATCTTGAAACTGAGCCGGAAGCGTAAGCGCCCTAGCTTGGCCGGCATCTCGCGTGATACGTCACCGTAATTCCGAATACAAGGCACTTGGCCAGTGTAAACACGAAGAAGCACACCATGGCCCAGCGGGTGCAGAAACGGAACCCCAACCGTGAGGGAGGGGCGTCTTCTATGGAGAGACTTTGAGCAGCGAATCTGATAATTCAATCACGCGGCGCAGCCTGATAGGCTCTGCTCTTGGAGCGGCGCTGTACAGTTCCGCTCTCAGCGGGCAGCCGCCGGAACATTCGCCGCGCACGCGCGAAACCTTCGATTTCGGATGGAAGTTCTTCAAAGGCGACATTCCCGGTGCGCAGATGCCTGGATTTTCGGACAGCTCCTGGCGCTCGGTCGACCTGCCGCACGACTGGAGCATCGAAGGCCCGTATTCGAAAGATGCACCCACCGGCGGTCCCGGCGGCTATTTACCAACAGGCATCGGGTGGTACCGAAAGCGTTTCCACGCAAAGCCGCAGGGAAAAATCTTTGTCGAGTTCGACGGCGTTTACGAAGACAGCGAAGTCTGGATCAACGGCCACTACTTAGGAAAGCGGCCTTACGGATTCATCAGCTTTTTCTACGATCTGACGCCGCACTTACATGACGGCGAAAACGTGATCGCTGTCCGCG
>JBOGMI010000823.1:0-2021 GCA_050746645.1 Bryobacteraceae bacterium
CGATTATGATGGTCGATTTCGCTTTGGGACTTCAGCGTAAGGGGAATCACACGGCCAGCGAATCGGCCTACCAAGGCTCCATGATTCGTTTCCGGCCCATCATGATGACCACCGCCTCCGCGATTATGTGCACCCTGCCCATCGCGATCGGCTTTGGCGCTGACGCCGATGCCCGGCGCCCGCTCGGCGTTTGCATAGTTGGCGGCCTGATCTTTGCGCAGTTCGTAACGCTCTATCTCACGCCTGTCTTCTATACCTACATGGACAGTTTCCAGAACTGGCGCCATGTCGGTAAGAGCCAGGCGCCTCCTGCGGGCGCCGAGAAGCGGCTGCTCGTGCATGAAGTCAAGTAAGCTCGGCCAGAATCGTTTTCGTACTCTTCAAAGAGTTGGTTCCCTGCTTAATCAGAAATGGCTCAGCCATATACTGAGTATTTGTTTCATCCTTGATGCTGAAACCGAGCCGGAAGCGAAAGCGACCTGGCTCGGCTAATTTGTCGCAGGTTCAGAAACCTAATGAGGACGGCACGCTTCTCGTTTGCGTTGCTTCTTGTTTACCTCGCGGTTGGAGCGCTCGCCTGGGCTCAGGGCGGCGCCACATTATCGGGCATCGTTGTCGATCAGACCTATACGGCCTTGACAGGTGTTTCCCTCACGCTATCTTCTCTTGATCGTGTATTTCAAGCGAAGACAGCTTCAGATGGCCTCTTTCGATTCCAGAACGTTCCTCCGGGTGCATACGGTTTCGAGGTCGCTGCTCCCGGTTTCGTCAAACAAAAACTTAACCTCCGGCTCTCGCAGGGAGAAAATCGACAGCTCAGAATCGTACTGATAGTGGGAAGCATGCCGGATATGGACTATTGTGGCCCACATCCAACTATCAAATACGAGATCAGCGACCCCAACGAGCGGCAACTTGTAGGCACGGTTAGCGATTATCTCGGTGGTAGACGTATTGCCGGAGCAAAAATTGCTCTCTTCCAACCAGGCGACAAGAAGCCACTCCTGACTTGCCGCTCCGACCGCGCAGGCAAATTTGTATTCAAGAACCCACCGGCAGGAACGTACACGTTGCAAATATCGCGAACTGGCTACCGGCAGGAGAATGTGACAAAGCTTCTGGTACCGAGAGAAGATAAAACGCATGTCGACGTAACCATGCTCCAGCGAAATAGGATAGTCGTATGCCAATAGCTCGAAGCAATCTGCGGCGGCACTTGCTGCCTCAATAGGAACTTCTCATGCCGGCTGATACTCACCGCCGGGGTTCCGACGGCAGTCCCAGATATCGCATCACCTGCTCGCGCAGCGTATTCAGCGCAACCGTGAGACGGTCGCTTTCGAGCAGCACCAATTTGCTTTGAGGGCCAAATTCGGCGCGGGCTTCCATCATCCGCCGATGATCTTCGCGCAGCTTCGGCAGGGTCGCGGTTGCAGCGCGCGAGCCGCGCAGCGCTTCGGAGAGGAAATAGAGGGTGAATTCCACGTCATTGGCGAACTGTTTCAAGGCTGCGGGACCGAGCGGCAGTCTGGTGTGTTCGAGTCCCGCTTCGACGCCCATAATGGAATGCGCAATCGCGCTCAAGCTGGCCAGCATGGAAACGAGGCAATCGATTTTCACGGGAGTCATTCCTGGTTCGACGCTCACGCGATCCACGGATGCTTCGGCGGTTGATCGTACACGGCGCCACAGCCGGCGCTTTTCGTCGAGAGCAGCCCCATCGGGATTTCCTTCGCCACTCAATCCTTCGCGGACGGCATGGAAATAGTCGCGCGTGGCGTCGATCAGATCGGCGATGGGATGGAAGACACGCTTGCGTTCCCAGGTGGGCCATAAGACGTAAGCAATGAGAGCTGCGACGCCTCCCGTCAGCGTGTCGCTGCCGCGTGCGATTACGGTATCGCGAGGCGAAGTGCCGGCCGCGGCGAGCAGAAAGACCACCAGCCCGCTGACGGCAATGCTATAAACGCCGTAATTGGCGGGGCCGATTTTGCGCATGAGAAACATAAATGCTCCTACCA
>JBOGMI010000824.1:0-1869 GCA_050746645.1 Bryobacteraceae bacterium
TATCCAAGCATTAAAGGCTGGGCGTTCGTGAACGCCGAGGCCGAGCTGATTCTGGACCAGCGCGATCCGTTCCGCACAGGTATTCCGGCATGAGCGCGGCGACGTACGACGCCATGATCGCGGGGGGCGGCATTGTGGGTGCCGCGTGTGCAGACGAGTTGGCGCGGCGAAAATTGCGTGTGGTGGTGATCGAACGCGATGTGATCGGGAGCGGCGCAACGGCCGCCGGAATGGGGCACATCGTTGTCATGGACGATTCGGAAGCGCAGTTCGCCCTGACGCGCTATTCGCAGCAACTGTGGCGCGAGGTACGTCCGGAATTGCCGCCGGAGGTTGAGTTCGAACAGTGTGGGACGATTTGGGTCGCAGCCGATGAAGAGGAAATGGCCGAGGTCCGGCGTAAGGAGACATCTTATAAAACCCACGGCGTTCCGGTAGAGGTACTCGGAGCGGAGGCGCTCGAACGGGCTGAGCCGAATTTGCGCAAGGGAATGGCCGGTGGCTTGCTCGTGCCGGAAGACTGCGTGCTTTACCCGCCATGCGCTGCGCGATTCCTGATGAAGCGCGCGGAAGCGCACGGGGCGAAGCTTCACTTGGGGCGCACGATTGCGCGGATGGAGAAAGGGCGCGTGTGGCTGGACGATGGGACGGAATTCTCCGCGCCAATTCTGGTGAACGCGGCAGGAGCGTGGTCGCCGGAACTCACGTCGGGAGTAGGCGTGAAAAAGCGAAAAGGGCATTTGCTGATTACAGACCGGTACCCGGGATTTGTGCGCCATCAGCTTGTCGAGCTCGGCTATTTGAAAAGCGCGCACTCGCTAGTGAACGATTCCGTGGCTTTCAATGCACAGCCGCGGCGCACCGGTCAGATCTTGATTGGTTCGTCGCGGCAGTACGGGGCGGAATCGGCGGAAATCGACACGCGTGTATTGAGCCGCATGTTGCGGCGCGCGCAGGAGTATCTGCCCGGTTTAGCAGACATGTCGTCGATCCGCGCCTGGACCGGATTTCGCGCGGCAACAACCGACAAAGTCCCGCTCATCGGTCCGTGGCCGGAGGACAAAACGCTTTATCTTGCCACCGGACATGAGGGGTTGGGGATTACGGCTTCCCTGGGAACTGCGCGCTTGCTCGCTGACCAATTGATGGGCCAGACTCCTGCAATCCCAATCGAGCCCTATTTGCCTTCGCGGGAAATGGATCGGGTGCATGCCTGAATCAATCACGGTGCGGATCAATGGGCGTACGATTGCGGCGCCCGCGGGTTCGACGGTCGCCGTGGCGATGGCGTCGGCGGGCGCGTTTTGCCGAAAGTCTGTCAGCGGCGAGCCCCGCGGACCGTTGTGCGGAATGGGAGTCTGCTTCGAATGCCGCGTGACCATCGACGGCCGGCCGCATTGCCGAAGCTGCCAAATTCTGTGCAAACCCGGGATGGATGTGCGCACGAATGGATAGACAGCTCGACGTCCTAATTGTGGGAGCCGGACCGGCGGGGCTGGCGGCGGCAAGTTCCGCCGCCGAATCCGGGCTGCGCGTGGGCATCGTTGACGATAGCCCGGATCTGGGCGGGCAGATCTGGCGCGGCTCGATGGCCGAGAGCCAATCAGAAGTCGCGCAATGGGCAAAGAAATTGAGCGCGGCCGAAGTGCAGATGTTCCCGCAGACGCGCGTCTTTCATCAGAGCGAGCCGGGAGTTTTGCTGGCGGAAGATGAAGATCGTTTGTGGCGCTTCGGCTACCGGAAATTGATCCTGGCCACGGGAGCACGGGAACGGTTTCTGCCGTTTCCCGGGTGGACGCTGCCGAATGTAATGGGGGCCGGGGGCCTGCAGGCGCTGGTGAAGTCCGGGCTGCCGATCGCCGGCAAGCG
>JBOGMI010000825.1:0-1381 GCA_050746645.1 Bryobacteraceae bacterium
TTTTGGCCTGCTCGGGAGTTTTCGGCTGGAGCGAAAAGCAGTGGTTCTGCGCACGCAGGGCACGTTTGGCGACCCAGGTGTGTTCGGCCATTTTGACCACCAGCTCGATTTCGGCCTGGCCGACGGGCTGTTCGTCTTCCATGAGCTGGTTGAGGAAAGCGTCGTATTCTTCCTGCTTTTCGACTTCTTTAAGGACGCGGAATTTGGCGCAGAGGCCGTGTTTAGTGCCGTTCTGCGCGACTATGGCCTTGGTCTCAGCGGACACATTGGAGGCCTTCGGCGGACCACAAGATTTTTTTGAGTTGCGGCGATTGGCCGCGATTTGTTTGGCAGTTGCCATGGTGTTGGATCCAGACGGTACGGGGCCTGGGGTGCGGGGTGGGCGGGCGGGATGAGAGGGGTGCGGGAGCGTAAGATGCCGCCCTGCAGGCGAAAGAAAGTTGGCTAAGTTTGTCACCGGCTGGAAGCTGCCGTGGAACTCCTGCTAACAAGAACGCGTAATCTTTTGAGAGGGAGCTTTTATGTATTGCAGTTCCTGCGGGATCGAAATAGCGGATGATTGCCGGTACTGTCCGCAATGCGGAACTTCGACAGGGAAAACCGGATTTAGCCGCGACATGGGGAGGGCGGTAAGGCTGAGCCGTCCACGCCAGGACCGGAAAATTGCGGGCGTCTGTGCCGGAGTCGCACGCTTCCTCGGGATAGATGTCACCCTGGTGCGAATCCTTTTTCTGGTTTTCACGATTTGGCCGCCCGGAGTCGGGCTGATTGTCTATCTGATTTGTTGGATTGCCATGCCGCAAGACCCGCTGCTTCTGCCGCCTGCGCGAAGCGCCCGAGCGCAAAATGCGACGGCTACGCCTTAGTTTGCTTCATTCATAACGCAAGGCAGTCAGCGGATCGATGCGGGAAGCGCGGCGCGCCGGGAGAAAGGCTGCCAGCATGGCGGCGCCGACGAGCACCAAAATCGCGATTACAAAAATGGCCGGGCTGAAAAATGACACGCCGTATAGCGTGCTTTGAATCAAACGGGCGGCGGCAAGCGCGAGCGGCAGGCCGATTGCGATTCCGATTGCGATGAGCAGCAGCGACTCGCGCAGGATCATCCATACGACCGCCGTGCGGCTTGCGCCGAGAGCCATGCGGATACCGATTTCGTTGGTGCGGCGCGCGATGGCGTAAGAAAGATTGCCGTAGAGGCCGATGGAGGCCAGCAGCAGGGCCAGCGCACTGAAGAGAGTGGAGAGATCGGCTAGCGTGTGCTCGTTCTGGAGATTTCGATCGAGCACTCTCCGTTGAGTTGTGAGATGAATGAGCGGCAGTCGGGGATCCACCGCATGAACAGCGCTCCGAATCGCCGGGATGAATGCTTGCGGTTCGC
>JBOGMI010000826.1:0-2603 GCA_050746645.1 Bryobacteraceae bacterium
GCGGCGCCGGCAAACGCGGTCCATGCGCTGCGCGCCAAAGCTCCGCCGACGCTGATCCGTCGCACGCCCATTGCCGCCAAATCGGACACATACAAGCCCAAATCGGCACCTATGAGAATGTTGACCGGCTTGGGCGCGGCGGCCGATACGATTTCCTCCATCTCTTCGCGCTTGCTCACCCCAGGCGCGTAGAGCACATCGGCGCCGGCTTCCTTGTAAGCTTGCAGCCGGCGGATCGATTCGGCAAATGCATCGGGATGGTGGACCAGATAGCATTCGGCTCGCCCAGTGAGCAAGACACCCGAGCCGGATTCGTCGATAGCGGCACGCGCGGCCCGGATTCGCTCAACCGCCAACGGAAATTCGTACAGCGGCTTGCTTGCGTCGCCGGTAGCGTCCTCAATTGATAGACCGGCAACTCCCGTGGCGATACATTTCTTGACATTTTGTGCTACTTGTTCCGGCTCGTCCGCGAACCCAGTGCCGTAATCTGCATTCACGGGCAAGTCCGTCGCCTCAACAATCTCGGAGATATGAGCCAGCATGTCATCCCGGCTAACGGCGCCATCGGGCAGTCCCTGCGCAAACGCATAACCAGCGCTGGTGGTTGCGAGCGCACGGAATCCGAGATGCCGCAGATACTTGGCCGTGCCTGGGTTCCAGGGGTTTGGGATCACGAAACATCCGCCGACATGCAATTTACGGAATGCCGTGATCTGTGCGTTGCCGGTTGTCATGCCGTACCGTCCATCGAGAACTATCGCTGGGCCCAGTACTCTGGGCCGCGTCCGGAGAATTCGACCTTGATCGTGTCAATCGAATAGGGCTTGACCTCGACGGTTAGCGAGTTATCGTGGATGGGAATCGGCGCGCCGTGCGGGATTTCCATCAGGTTAGTCGCAATCGCGGAGGTAGCGCCATGCGGAAGCTGGATTTTCACCTGCGTGTCCTTCCCCGCCCATTCGTAATAGCGCAGAATCAGCGCATTACTGTCCTCCGCTTTCTTGACTGTGCTCAAAACTACGTTATCCGGCTCGACGCTGAAAAACGAGTGCTCTGCCGGCATAGAACCTGCGTGCTTCTCTACTTGAACCGCCTTGAGCTTGTAATTGAAATCCCATCCATGGCGTGGAGTAAGCGCCTGCTTCCAGGTCCCCGCGTGCGGATAAAGCGAATAGACAAAATGCTGCTTTCCCAGATCTGCCGTGGGATCGGGAGACGTTGCGCTGCGAAGTAAGGTCAGCCGCAGAACATTACCTTTCCCGTCGTAGCCGTATTTCGAGTTATTGATAAGGCTGAATCCATGGCTGCTATCCCCCAGGTCGGCCCAGCGAATGGCGGAAACCTCGAATTTCGCTTTCTGCACTGAGTTATTGCGCGTGGTCGGGCGCTTTATGTTGCCGTAGGGAATGTTGTAAGTCGCATAAGGAGCGGAGGCCGACAGCGGGAATGCGGCTTTGAGCAGAATATGATGCTCGTGCCAGTCGATGTGATTGTCCACATCCACACGGTCGAGGCCGGCATAGAGAATAATGTCCTGTACGAATTTGGATTTTTTGGTGGCGTGCTCCACTTGAACCTCTGCGCGGAGCGGGCCGGATTCGACTACCTTCACGCCGAATGCCGGACCCAGGCTGTAAGGATGCTTCCAGTAATTCGGATTGATATTCCAGGCATCGAACGAAGTGGGATTGTTGTGGAACGCTTGAAGCTGGTTGCCGCAGCCGCCCTTGGCTATGGTCTCGAACTTTCCTAACTTGTCGTACAGGCTGGTGATGCAGCCGGTTTTCGGATCGACGACCACGCGGAGATATTTGTTCTGAAGCGTGGTTCCGTGAACCTGAAGCCCATAGTGAGGACTTGCGGGTGCAGCAGGAGCTACAGTGAGCTTTTCGTAACCGAGCGCCGGCACATTCCTGGCAAGAAACAGGACGTCGAAAGTATGGGTTGCCGATGTGTGGCCGAGGATCTGCACCGGCAGCTTATGCCCCCGCGCGTCGGTGATCGTGACGCTCTGTGCGGCTTCCGGCAACTGCACCTTGGCCTTAACGATATCGGTGCGCTTCCAAGCCATGGGATTGAAAACCAGCAAGGATGCTGTACCTTTCGGTGTCTCGGTATCAATATAGGAGGTCAGCAGCCCCAGCGCCTGTGAGGTCGCCTGGTTCGCCTTATAGTGGACCACCTGAAATTGCTTCGCCGCGTCTCTGTAGATGTCGGCGATTCCCGAGCCGGCCGCGAGATCGTGAAACTCATTCATCAGGACTTTCTCCCAGGCCGTCGTCAAAGTTTTATCCGGATATTTCTCCCCGCCGAGCCAAGCGAGCGACGAATATTTTTCGGCGTTCAGCAGCCACTCTTCGCTATCGCGGATATTGCGCTTCTGGGCCGCTTGTGTGGTGTAGGTGCCGCGGTGAAACTCAAGGTAGAGCTCGTCGTTCCAAACCGGAAGGCTGATTTTGCCGGGCGGCGGCTGCGGCAGAGTCGTATCGCCCGCAGCAAACGTCTTGTAATTCCACACGGGAAGATTGTTGGCAGCCAGTTTCTTTTGAACATTTTGAAAGAAGCTGAGCGCAGTGCCGAACTCGAGATGAGGATAGACC
>JBOGMI010000827.1:0-2444 GCA_050746645.1 Bryobacteraceae bacterium
CAGCAATTCGTTGGCGAAAGCGGTCCATTGCCGCGGCGTCGAGTATTGAAATTGCGGAAGCGAAATCTCGGCTTCTGTGACGTTCTTCGGATCGAAGCCCGGATTGACCGACGTGACCAGTGCAAAACTGCGGATCAGGAGGCCGCCCGCAACCAAAAGCACCATGGCCAGCGAGATTTCCGCGATTGCCAAGAAGCTTCGCGCGTGTTGCCCGCCACGCTTGCCAGTACGCTCGCCGCCTTCTTTGAGGTTCATCTGCAAGTTGGACGGAGTTGCAAGGAGGGCGGGCGCCAGTCCAAACGCCAACGCGGCGGCAAGGGACAACAACAGCGCGAACGCCAGGACCGAGCCTCCCACATGAATCGAACTGATCTGGACCACGGCGGATGGCAAGAACGGCCGGAAAGTCCAGATGCTCCCGACCGCAAGAAGCACACCGGCAACTCCGCCGAGCAACCCTACGAGAGCGCTCTCTGTCAATAATTGCCGGACAATGCGGGCGCGCCCCGCCCCAATCGCGATTCGCACTGCAATTTCTCTCCCGCGAGAAGTGGCCCGCGACAGAAGCAGGTTCGCGATATTGGCGCAAGCGATCAATAGGACCAGGCCAACCGCGCCCAGCAAAATAAGCAGCGCAGATTTCACGTTCCCGACCACCGCCTGCCGATAGGGCTCAATCCGGATCGTCAATCCTGAATCTTGTGCGGGAAACTCCTTTGCGAGCCGCGCGCCGAGGGCGTTCATCTCAGCTTGAGCTTGTGTCACAGAAACACCCGGCTTCAGCCGGCCTATCCCGCCCAGCAGACGCGCACCGGGCTGCGACATCAGAGGTCCGAAGAGCGGGTCCTGCGCAACAGGAATCCACACGTCCTGCCGGGGAGCGCCGTCAGGATAGCGAAAGCTCGCCGGCAGGATTCCTACCACGGTGAATGAACGCATGTCCAACGTGATGGATTGACCGATAAGAGCCGGATTGGAATCGAAGCGGCTGCGCCAGATATTTTCGCTCAGAACAGCCACCGGCGCCGCGCCTCGCTTGCCGTCCTCGGGCAGCAACGTGCGGCCCGCCAGAGGCTTTACGTTCAGCAGAGGAAAAATTTCCGGCGTCACGACCGCGGTGTTCACAATGGATGGCTCGCCTGCCCCGGTCAATGTGAGATCGTGAAACGTATTTCCCGCCATTTCGCCAAACACGTGGTTCTGCTCGCGGCAATCGGTGAAATCCCTGTAGGAAATACTCAACAGAGCGTCTGGCCGTTGCAGCGGAGCATCGAATATTAAAACGAGTTGATTGGGATCGCGATACGGGAGCGATCGCAAAAGCACCGCATCCACGATGCTGAAAATCGCGGTGTTGGCGCCGATACCAAGAGCGAGCGTGAAGGCGGCGACGGCGGTGAAGGCCGGAGATTTGCGCAGCATACGCACGCCGTAGCGTAAGTCCTGAGCGAAATCTTGAATCCAACCCACGCGGCGAGTTTCGCGGCACTTCTCTTTGGTTGGCTCGATCGGTCCGAATTTCCGCAAAGCCATAGCCCGAGCTTCGGACTCGGTCACACCCGCAGCGACGGCTTCCTTCGTGAGTTGCTGAATATGAATCTCAATCTCGCGTTGAAGTTCCGCGTCGGCGCTGGAACGATGCAGCAATGAATAAATGCGCCGGTTGATGATCCGACTAATCCGCATACATTTCCCGCATCAGGCCTTTTGAATCAGAAGGTGGACGGCGAAGGAGAGGCGGTTCCAACTTTTGAGTTCCCGCTCCAGTTGTTTCCGGCCCTCTGGAGTTAGAGAATAGACCTTCGCAGGCCGCCCGAGATCCGACTCCTCCCACTCCGCGCAGACCCAGCCCTGGTTTTCGAGCCGATGTAGCGCCGGGTACAGAGATCCTTGGCCCACTGACAGAGCGTCGCCCGATAGCGTTTGTATCCGCTTCGCTATACCCCAACCATGAAGAGGTTTGCGGGCGATGATCTTGAGAATCAATAGATCGAGTGTTCCTTGCAACAAGTCCGATGGTTTGGGCATGTTATCGACGCCACGACTATCGACAGTATATCTCAACTATTGGCAACCATCACGCTGTCAAGGCACCTGCCGCTCCGCCACCTGCAAAAACCTCCGCGCGGCCTCATCCAACGATTACTCGAGAGCGGCTCGGTCCCCGGCAGGACAGCGGAGCCGCAACTGAACCCGAACCTCAAGCGTCGCGAAGAGTCGCGACGCGGCACGCAATGAGTGCGTGCGCCACGGCGTTCGTCGCGCCCGTTAAGTATCATCGGAACGGAACCGGCCGACGAACATGGAAACCGATATTGTCATTGCCGGAGGCGGTCCGGCGGGCCTCGAAGCCGCAACCGCCGCGGCCCAAGCCGGTTGCCGTGTCACGCTGCTCGAACAATCGAACCAGATCGGCACGCCCACCCGTACCAGCGGCGGCAGTT
>JBOGMI010000828.1:0-11612 GCA_050746645.1 Bryobacteraceae bacterium
CCCATAGACGGGTGGTCGATGACTAATAAATCGAACTCCCGGGCAAGCTCCTCGACCGGAGAATCGGCAAACTGCTGCAGCGAACGCGTTTCCCAACGAATCAACACCTCCGGATTCAGCTCGCAAAATCGCTGCGCCGTCGCGACCATGGGTAGATAGCCGCGCGTGTGCCGCCAAGTGATGCCCTTGAGCTGAACCATAGGTTCGATACAGACCTTGAATACCGTGGCGACGGGAGCCCGGCCACAGCTCTCTCATCGCGAATTCATTGTACTTCAACGATAAAGGAGACCCAATGCGGAAAGTGCGTTTCAAGATCCGCTTTGACCGAGAGCCAGAATTCCAAGAGCGGCGAGAATAATAAGCATCCCCGCGGAAAGGTAAGCGCCCGCCCTTTTTCCCGCTGCTTTCCATTCGCCGGTGAGTATGCCTGCGGCGTTGCTTGTGACAATGATCATCCCCATGAGCGACGGCCAGCCCATCACCGTGCCGAACTGGCCCATACGCGAGACGCCAAGCCCATAGAGCGCCTGGCCGCCGAACCAAAGTGCGCCCATAATAGCTCCAAACAGCCAGTTGATTCCCGCTCCGGGATGAATGAATTTGCCGGCTGTGCCGTTCCTCCGCAATAAATAGGCGCAGTAAAACAGATTGGCGAAAAAGCCGCCGGTGGTTGCGGGAGCCGTAATCACGTTCGCTGCCCAGAGTGGAGACACATTCAGTGCATGGGCTCGGATGAGCGCTTCATGGCCGAAGGCATAACTGAAGTTCAAGGTGGAGGAAAGCACTCCCGCCGCAATTGCCACTACGAGTCCCGTAACGAATGGAGTCGCTTGGCGGGCCTGCTCGTCAGCGCGGGTGCGCGCCGCTCGTTCGCGAAGAGCTCCGGCCCGCGCCGCAACACCGATGCCGACCAGCATGACCCCGGTGCCGAGCAGATAATCGTATCCCTGTGTGGTTCCGATCTTGTCCGGCGTCAGGATCAGCAGCGGAACCAGCGAGCCAACCGAAGCGCTGAGACCCAGGATGATTGCGAAGCCGAGCCCGATGCCCAACATCGTCAGGCCGAGGCCCGTCAGCGTGGCGCCAATGCCCCAGCACGCGCCAAAACCCGCAATCGCGAAAAGCGACTTCGAAGAAGTGAGCCGATAGACGTCAGCTATGTTGGGGACTGTGGCCAGCGTGAGCAGCCAGGGGAAAATGACAAGCCCGGTTACCGCGAAAACTAACCAGATGTTTTCGTATTTCCAGCCGCGCGCAAACTTCATGGGCACTGCAAAAACGCCTTGAAGAACTCCCGCAATCAGGACAATACCCGCACCCGCCAGGATTTCCGAAGTAAGCATGCCAACTCAATCCGAGCGAACCGGTGATTGACAAGCTCCGGTTCTTGCCGATAGATTATATTCTGTCGCCGAACCTTTCACTCATGCCTGAACAACATCGACCGCACCCGATTCTGATTATCGGAGCCGGCGGTATCGTGCACGACGCCCATCTGCCCGCCTACCGGAAGGCCCGTTTCCCGGTGTTTGGAATCTACGATCTCGATAAATCCAAGGCCGAAGCCTTAGCCCGGAAGTTCGCTATCCCGACGGTGTTTCAAAGCCTGGAGGATGCCGTTGGACAAGCGCCCGAAAACGTAATCTTCGACGTGGCCATTCCTCCAAGCGGTTTCTTGCCCGTGCTCGAAAGGCTTCCCGATGGCGCCGCGGTGCTGCTGCAGAAGCCGATGGGACAGACCATCCAGGAGGCCGGCGCGATTCGCGATTTTTGTCATGCGAAAAAGCTGACGGCCGCGGTTAATTTTCAGATGAGATTCGCTCCGGCGGTGGCGCGGGCGAGGAAAATGATCCAGGAGGGCCTTCTAGGAGAAGTGCACGACATGGAAGTGCGCATTCTTGTCTACACGCCCTGGCAGCTTTGGACATTTCTCGAAGGCATACCGAGAATGGAGATTCTTCATCACTCCGTGCATTACATCGACCTCGTCCGGTCATTTTTTGGCGATCCGGCGAGGGTATATGCCAGAACAGTAAAGCATCCGTCAATGATGAAATTAGCCTCAACCAGATCGAACATCATCATGGATTACGGCGACATCGTGCGCGCCAACATAACGACGAATCACGGACATATGTACGGCATCGAACAGCAGGAAAGTTATGTCAAATGGGAAGGCACTCGCGGCGCGATCAAATCGCGGCTCGGCTTGCTGCTGGATTATCCGCGAGGCCAGCCGGACGATTTTCGCTACGCCCTTCTGGAGAACGGAAAGAGCCCTCAATGGCAAGTGCTTACAATCGACGGCACCTGGTTCCCGGATGCATTTATCGGCAGTATGAGAAGTCTGATGGCTTTCCTCGACGGCGATACAGATAAGCTGCCGACTTCGGTTGACGATGCCTATAAAACAATGGCAGTCGTCGAAGCTGCGTATCAGTCCAACGACTTCGGCGGTACCAAAATTTCCTATGCCTGAGACCGTTTTCTTTTCGGGCAGGGCTTGTCGTCCATGATTCGTGAACAATGATTAGTGAACAATTTTTTGAAGATTACCAGGTAGGCGCAAGGCGTGCAACGGCCGGCCGGACAATCACGGAAACCGATATCGTGATTCACGCCGGTCAAACCGGCGATTTTTTCCCACACCATATGGACGCAGAGTGGTGCAAGACTCAGCTTTTCGGCCAAAGAATGGCCCATGGAACGCTTGTATTTAGTGTGGCGGTTGGTATGACAGCCGGCGTGGTGAATCCCCGTGCAGTGTCCTACGGTTATGATCGCTTGCGATTTATCAAACCCGTTTTTATCGGCGACACGATACATGTTTCTGTCTTAATCAAAGAAAAGCGGGACGACACCAAACATGCAAATCGCGGTTTTGTTGTCGAAAGCTGTGAAGTAACGAACCAAAAGGGAGAAACCGTCCTGTATTGCGAGCATTTGCTGATTGTAGAAAGGAGAACGTAGGACGGTGCTGAAAAGACCTCGGGGCCGATCGCTCCCTTGCGATCGCGGCTCGGTAAGTATCTGAAACCACTCTCCGACAAACGTGGGACAGGCCGAGGGCCTATTCCACATCAGAATAGAAATTTCAGTGCGAATTGCAGCTCTCGGGGGGCATTGCGCGTAGATGTAATTACACCGAAATTCGGGTTGCCTAAAGTCGAGTGAGGCCGATTAAAGATCGGCGTATTCGTCAGGTTGAACGAATCGGCACGGAATTCAACCGTGTATCGCTCTTTGAATGGAAACCGGCGGATAATGGAAAAATCCAGGTTCTTGGTAGCGGCGGTGCGCAGGGTGTTTCTCCCCAAATTGCCAAATGTGTACGGAGCGGGCGTTGCAAACGCCGCTGGATTGATCCATTCGGCCGGAGTCTGAGTTGCCGGATACGGATTCGCCATGACCAAATTTGCCCGTTCGGTCACGTTGCCGGTGTTCGAAATATCTCCGTTCGAGGTTGTCACATCAAATGGAACGCCCGAGTAGATGTTGAGGACTCCGCTTAAATCCCAATTCCCGAGAATGTAATCCATCCATTTGCTTCCGGTACTGAGATTTCGCCCGTGGCCAACCGGAATCGAATAGACAAAGCTTGCGGAAAAATCGTTCGGCACATCGAAGCCGGAGACGCTGCGGTCCAGGTTTAAGTTATAAGGATCTGTGATCTCGCAACCCTCGGCTCCAAAGGACCCGGAGCAACCGACATCCATAGATTTCGATCGCGTGTAGGAAATGAGATAGCTGAGGCCCTTGCTTGTCGCCTGTTGCAGCCGGAACTGAAATGAATTGTACTTACTTTGGCCAATGCTCTGGTCGTAGTAAGTAGGCGTGATGTATGGATAGGGCTGGCGGCTGGCTACCACGGCTGCATCGCCGGGTCCAGGAGTCACTGCTGTATTTCTGTAGCCGCCCAAATTCAACTGCAGGTCGTGAGAGCCAACATAAGCGAGCGACAGCACGGTGTTGCGCCCAAGCTGCTGTTCGATGCCAATATTCCACTGGTCCGAATAAGGCATCTTGTAAGCTGTAGGATCTACAAACCAGTTCACTTGATTAAAGGGGGTCGGCGCCGGATAGACAACACCGCCAGAACCGAGGTTGAATGGGTCGCCGATGCTGGCGGAAGTCCCGCCAGGATGGTTGAGATTGTTGGCAATTGATTGCCCGACGTTGGGCCAATTCCCTTCATAGTTCTGCGCAAGCTGGATGACGGAGTTCCAGTTGTCATAGAAACGCCCGTAGCCGGCGCGAAGCGCCGTGTTTTTTGTGAGTCTGTATGCCAATCCGAACCGGCCCTGCCAATCGCCATAATCGTTGTGCAAGATCGCATGATTGGATTGTGGAGTCACCACGACGTGGTTCGGCAGCGTGCCACCAGGGATGCAGGGAAAGCCCACCGTCGTGCTGCACGCGGCGGGAAGCGCAGTAACGATATAGGTGCCGTTGTTCAGGTTGTAGTCGCCCACGTAGGAGTCCGGTGTGCCCGGTGTTCCGTAGATGGGGAAAAGAGTCAGGTCATAGCGGAAACCGAAGTTGAGGGTGAGTCTGTCATTGATCTTCCACTGGTCCTGGATGTATGCGCCGTCCACCCAGCCGCCGTGCTCCGTCTCGAGAACATTGCGCCTCTGTGCGCTATCGGGAACCCCCAGCAGATAAGAAGCGAGGGCGTCGCCCGTCCCGTTGGCGTTTTCCGGATTCTGCGTCTGTGTCGAAGCGAAGCTGTCACCCAAGCTGAAAATCGGCGACTCCGTGTTGTTCGTGGCAAGATGCCCGCCAATTTTTAGGGTATGGCGTCCTAAAATCTTGGTAAAATCGGCACCGCCTTCCCAAATGTCAGCGATTTCCGTTTCCTGTGAGCTTTCCCCGGCGCTCACGTATCCGGCAATGCCCATGCTGGGAATAAACGGTCCGTGTCCGGCTACGAAGTTTCCGACGAAGTTTGGCGAAAACCCAACTTGCTCGAGTTGATTGACGAATCCGGAAGGGGCATTCGGGAAGGTGACTTCGGTCAGGTCGTCACCCCAGTTCCGGCCAAAATACGCGTCCAACACCGCCGTCGGGCCGAAGGTATGGGTTTCATGGATCACGCCATTCCAGCCGGAGATAATCACCCGGTTTAAAGCGCCCGGAAAGCCGCCGGAGCTGGAATTGTTCTGATCATAGTAAGAGATGCGCGCAAAGAGTTGGTCCCTTTCGCCGAAGTATTGGTCAATACGTCCCTGGTAGCTCTCCTGGTCCACGCGAGAAGGAGTGTTGTCTATCTCGTTCGTGCCTGCAATGCCAGTGTTCACCGGGGCGGGAAGCAGCGTCTTGGCATATAATTCGGCCGCCGGGTTCAGGAGCGAGCCTGGGATTTGGTTCCCAGCGAACGGAGTGGCCATGTAGCTTCCGGGGCGGCTGGGATCGGGTGTGACGGAGAACGGATTATACAACTGGTTGCTGGTCCCGCTGAAATCTCCGGCAAGCTGCTGCGAGGTTGGGGTCAGCCCGATACTCTGCGCTGCCTGACTTTGTCGGAAATTCTCCCACCCGCCGTAGAAGAACGTCCGGTTCTTGCCGTTATAGATTTTTGGAATCCATACCGGACCGCCGCCGGAAAGCCCGAATTGATTCTGCCGCAGCGGATTCACGTTACTGAGGAAATAATTGCGGGCGTCAAAATCCGAGTTCCTCAGGTATTCCCAGAGACTTCCGTGATACGTGTTTGTGCCTGCTTTTGTGACGACGTTGATGATTCCACCTACCGCCTCTCCAAACTCCGCATCGTTGTGACTCTGCACTTTAAACTCTTGAACAGTGTCCACAATGGGGGCGAAATTGTAGTTTCCGATGAAGGAACCCAGATCGTTAATGCCGTCCAGGAGAAACATATTGCTGCGGTTCCGCTGCCCGTTCAATGCGGGAAACGAAAAGCTGCCAATTGCATTACCGGCAAAACCGCCGCCGCCACCGGAGTTCTGCCCCACGCTGACAGGGCTGGCGCCGGGTGTCAGCGTCAGCAGTTGTGTGAAATTCCTTCCATTCAGCGGCAGGGTATTGACTGCCTGTGTGTTGATGACGGTGCCAAGTTCCGCCGTGGATGCCTGGATCTGTATGGCGTTTGCCTCTACTGTAACCTGTTGCTGCGTGGAACCGACGGTCAGGGTGAAATTGAAAGTGGCGGTCTGATTGACGTATACCGTGAACTGCGGCTGTTGCACGACATTGAACCCGGTCTTCTTTACCGATATGGCGTAGGGTCCGGGGAGAACGTTGACAAACCCATAGTTTCCGGCCGAGTTTGTGGTTGAGTTGCGCGAGACGTTCGTATTTGTACTAGTAAGTGTCACCGAAGCGCCAGGGATGACAGCTCCCGAGGAATCTCTCACAGTGCCATTGATACTGGCGGCGGCCTGCTGGCCGAAGCTTACCGCCGGTAGCGCGAATAAAATCGCAGAGGCCAGCATAAGACATGCGGTACCTCTACCTACCCTCACCTTGCAGCCCGTTCTGAATGTCATTCTTTGCCTCTCCCTGAAGGCGCAGATAAAACTGGAGCGGTAAAGCTATGATAGATTTATCACAGCTCCGATAGCGATGCAATAGAAAAGATCTTAGATGTTCGCGCAGGTTCTGCCAAGATTGGCTGGGCATACTCTTGGGCTGCCGCGGCGGCACCGCGAAATGGTTTACCTGATCCGGGAGAGTAGCCCTTCGATTGCAGGGCAGTTTGTGCAACATTGCACAGGCTGCTTTGTGGAATCGGCGCACCGGGTGTGGTCGCCTGACGCGCACGCCAAGAAGAGAAAAAAGAAGTGAAAACCGTGACCGTGGCTCGCGTGGAGGCGCAGGACCGGCGATTCCCTTTGCACGGAGGAGCCGGATCGGATGCGATACACAGCGGGGCAGAATACGCGTTTGCTGTCACGCATCTGGTGACCGCCACCGCCGACGAGGGCTGTGGCGTTACCCTCACCCTGGGAGAAGGCAATCGGATCGTGTGCGACACGATCCAGGAATTGGGGCGGATGATCGAAGGGTGCGAAATCGAGGAATTGATGGCGGAGTTCGGCGTCGTTTCGCGGCGTTTGGCGGATCACCCGGCGCTGCGCTGGCTCGGCCCCCATAAAGGAGTTGTTCACCTGGCGCTGGCCTCCATCGTGAATGCCTGCTTTGATCTGTGGGCCAAGTCCCGCGGTGTCCCTCTGTGGCGATTGCTGCTCGATCTTACGCCGGAGCAAGTGCTGGCGCTGCTGGACCTCAGCTACATGGAGGATGTCTTAAGCCGGGAAGACGCGCTCGGCATTCTGCGCGATCATATGCCCACGCGGGCCGAACGGGACAGCATTCTTCGCGCGGGCTATCCAGGCTATGACACTTCCGTCGGCTGGTTCCAGTATGGCGACGATCGCGTCCGGGAGAACGCCGCGAATGCCCTTGCCGCCGGCTTTCGCGCGTTCAAACTGAAGGTCGGTTCGAGAAACGCGGAGCGAGATTTGCGGCGGGCGCAAATGCTGCGGGAGCTTGCCGGACCGGAGTGCAGATTGATGTTCGACGCCAACCAGCAATGGAGCCTGACGGAGGCGAAGCGTATGTGTAAAGCGCTTCGGAGCGTTGATCCATTTTGGGTGGAAGAGCCGACCCATCCGGACGATTTGGAGGCGCATCGCATACTCGCACGCGAGGCGGCGCCGGTCCGGATCGCCCTTGGAGAGCATGTGCCGAACCGGGTGGTGTTTAAGAACTTCATTCAGGCGGGCGCGGTTCACTTTGTGCAAGCGGATTGCACGCGGCTCGCGGGAATTTCCGAGTTCCTCACCGTCAGCTTGCTCGCGCGCAAGCAGGGGCTTCCTATTGCGCCGCATGTCGGCGACATGGGGCAGATTCACCAGCATCTGGTGTTGTTCAATCGTATTGCGCTCGGCCACGAAATTTTGTTTTTGGAACACATTCCGCATTTGCGCGAATACTTCCTGCTCCCGGCGCATATTGAGGAGGGCGTTTACCGGACACCGCAGGAGCCGGGTATTTCCTGCGACCTGAAAACCAGAAACTGATTATTGGGAGCAGACTTTTCGGCCCAACGCCGCTTGAAATAAGAGTTCTCAAAGCAAAACAAAGAGGTTATGTTCCGGCCGTGCGCGTCGATCTGGTGTTGTGGCGCACGCTTTAGCGTGCTGGAGCGAGCTTTAGCTCGCTCTGGGCAAGCGTGGGCTGAAGCCCACGCCAGCACGCTGAAGCGTGCGCCACAATTAAATCAGCAACTTAGTAGGAAGATCAGCTTAGTTAAGTGGCATAGGGGCCGTTCGGCCTGCCGGCCCAGTTCTCGAACGGCTTATATGCGCAGTGCTCATCTCGTTTTATTCGCTGCCGCACAGCTTACGTTGCAAGGAGCCGCGCCGCATTACGTAGGGCCGAACTTATGCGCGGGCTGCCATAAGGGCATCGCCGCCAATCAGACAAAAACCGCCATGGCGAGAACCTGGCGCGCGGCATCCGCTCTGCCGTTCGATGTTGATGCCCGGACGGGGGGAGCATCGCCATCGATCTCTTACGAAATTCGGCGCGCTCAACAGGGATTGCTCTATTCGGTCGAGTTCCCGGGCGGGAAAAAACTCCGGCTACCGGTCCAAGTCGTTATGGGCGGAAAGCGGCACGGGCTTGGTTTCCTGGCGCGAATCAGCCAGGTGGGCGGCATTCCGCTGCAACGGCCGGCGCTGATTCAAGCTCGTTATTTCTGGAGCCCCGGCCGAGGCAAGCTCTTCCTGGCGCCCGGCTTGCCTTCGGGAAAACCTCAGTCACTTGAGAGGGCGCTGGGCCTTGTGCTTGCTCCGGATTTCGAAAAGAGATGCCTCACGTGTCATGGCGAGCCGGGCACTCTTGGCGCGGGCAAGAAAGGCGGGGTGCATTGCGAAACCTGCCATGGTCCAGGATCGAATCATCTGCTGGATATTGCGAAAGGCAGGCCGAGCGGAGGGATCATCAATCCCGCCACTCTGAGCCCCGCCGCGAGCATTGTCCTCTGTGCTCAATGCCACTCCGGCTTCGGCACGCATTTGGATCCTTCGCCGGCCGATCTGCTGATCGCCAACCAAGTGACAGCGCTCCGCAGTTCCGAGTGTTTCATTCAGAGTGGCGGACGAATCGCCTGCACAACCTGTCACAATCCTCATCGGGACGCGGGACCCAACAATCCAGCAGCGGTGGCCGCCTGTCTGAGCTGCCATTCGGCTTCGGTAAAACCTCATGCGGGGATTTGCCCAGTGAACCGCAGCTCGGGCTGCATCGGCTGCCATATGCCAACTGTGCAGCTTGGACGTTTGGGCCTGATCGATCACCTGATCCGTGTTCATCCGGAGCAGCATGTGATTGCGCCGCATGACAAGGATGGTCTACAGACGCAGATTCGGCCGCGCCGGGAGTATCTTCGGCTCATCGCGCTGAGTAGCAGGCCGGCCGCCGGCAAAGCCGCGGGGCGCCTTGCTCAAGGCGAATCTTTCTACAGCGTTGCGGAAACAATGTCCACCGATCCAAGCGCGGCCATCGGAGGCTACCTCGGTGCGAAATATCTATCGCAGCTTGATCCAGCCGTTGCAGCGGCCGCTGGCGCTCTTCCGTATGGCGGCGAGAGCGGCGCGATCAAAGATGGAAATCGCTGGGTAATTCTGCGGCGCATGCCGCGCGATTTTCGATGGCAGGCCGCCCAACTGCTCGCGGAGGCGAACACGCTGCTGCTGCGAGGGGATAGCGCGGGCGCGGTCCGCAAGGCTCAGCAAGCTCTCATGATCTACCCGTATTTCCTTCGCGCACTCGGATTCATCGGCAGAGTCTATGCCGATAATGGCGAATATGCGGATGCGGCCAAGATCTTTGGGCTCGCCGCGAAGCTATATCCCGCCGATGCAAACGCGCTCTTCAATCTTGGATTGATGCTCGAACAACTGCGGCGCCGGAGCGACGGGATCCAGGCCTACCGCCAGGCGGTGCAAGCCGAGCCGGACTTCGTCGCAGCGTACATAAAGCTCGGGATGGCCCTGTACTCGGATGGAAACTTCAAAGAGGCGGCGGAGCAATTTCGCCACGGCTTGAATGTCGATCCTCTTTCCGCCGACCTCTACTACAACCTGAGCATTGCGCTTAGGCGCAGCGGGAATCGGCAGTCCGCAAGACAGGCATTTACTCTGGCAATGAAAATCGACCCATCTTTAGCGCGATAGAATTCCTGTATTCCACGAAGGGAAGCTTGAGCTATGAATCGCAGAACGTTTAACTCTTTTCTCGCGGGCGGCATCGCAACAGCCGAATCGAGAGCCTCCGGCGCCATGGCCGCCGATGCTCAAACCTCTTTTGCCGCAAACGAAGATCGGCGCACCGCTTGGTACCGCGATGCTAAATTCGGCATGTTTATCCATTGGGGTCCTTACTCGGTCGCAAGCGTCGAGGCCTCCTGGCCGATCATGCGGCCTTCGAAGCAGTTTCCCATCACCGAAACGGAATACCGCGCGCTTCCCGCACGCTTCAATCCGGTTCGCTTCGATCCGGACGCCTGGGTAGCGCTGGCCAAATCGGCCGGCCAGCGCTACATGGTCTTCACCACGAAGCACCACGACGGCTTCTGCATGTTCGATTCCGAGTTTACGAATTACAAAATTGCAAATACGCCTTACGGCAAGGACATCGTTGCGCAATTGGCCGCGGCCTGTCACCGCGCGCAGATGCCGATCGGATTTTATTATTCTCCGCCGGATATGAACCATCCGGCATACCGCGATACTTCTCAACCGGCGAGCAAGAACTGGCACGGAGAGCCCACTCGCGAGGTATGGCCGCTCTATCTCCATTATTTAGAGCTGCAATTGCGCGAACTTCTCACGCGATACGGTAAGGTCGCCGTGATCTGGTTCGACGGCCTGGACAACCAAGGGAAGTACGACGGATATCGCATGGCGCGTGTGATTCACAACCTTCAGCCCGGCACTTTGATGAACAATCGTATCGGCATTCCCGGCGATTTTGAGACGCCCGAGCAGTTTATTCCATCCTCGATCCCGGTAAAGGGCAGCACTCTGGATTACGATCACCGCAAAACCGGCACCAAGCCGGGCGCCGTGCCCCCGCCCCAGGATTTCGAGCTTTGGGAGACCTGCATGACTATTAACCACACATGGGCATACAACAAAAACGATCGGGAGTTTAAACCCGCAAAAGAGTTAGTGCGAATGCTGATACAAGTGGCAAGCAAAGGCGGCAATTTCCTGTTGGATGTCGGCCCTGAGCCGGACGGCACGATCCAGCCCGAGTTTCAGGAACGCCTCCGTGCCATCGGCAAGTGGCTGAGCGTGAACGGCGACGCAATTTACGGGACCACTTACGGTCCGCTGCAGACTCTATCTTTCGGGAAAACGACAGCCAAGGGAAACAATGTTTACTTAGAGGTCTTCGACTGGCCTTCGGCCGGCGCGCTTCGCGTGCCCGGGTTGCAGCGGAATGTGCGCTCCGTCAGTGCTCTTGCCGGCAATCGGCCGCTGCGCTTTCATCAGGCAGGCTCGGCTCTCGAAATCGATCTCAGCGGCATTCAACCGGACCCCTACGCGACCGTGCTCAAGTTTTCGATGGAGTAAGCA
>JBOGMI010000829.1:0-1616 GCA_050746645.1 Bryobacteraceae bacterium
GTCCGGCGACGCTCAGACAGGCAAGCAGCCACACCAGCGCGGTGGCGCCGGTGAGGGCATGCAGTACGGGACGCATGGGTCCGACCAGTTCCTGGCGGTAATCGACGGCATCGGCGCGTTGGGGCGGAGGCATCTTCGCGCCGGCATGCGCCTGGGCCAGCGCCGCCTGGATGGCACGCAACTGCGCCCGCGCTGCGGCTGGCGTGGCTCCATCACGCAATCGTCCGATCACCTGCAGCCCCGCGCGCGCCATATTCCAACTAGAGTCGTGGGGCCCGGCAGCAAACGGCGTCATCACCGTGCCGTTGCCCAGCGGAAAGGATACACGCGGCGGCAGGACGCCGATGACGGTATAGCCCTTGCCTCCCAGTTGAATCACCTGGCCTAGAACCAGTCTCATAAATATCGGAGCAGGAGCTGGAGACAGCCGAGGTGGACGAAGCCCAGAAAGTTTTGGATGTGAAACTCCCAGCGGACTACGAGACGGCGGAAGTTGTGGAGCCAGGCGAACAGCCGTTCCACCTTCCAGCGCCGCCGGTAACGGCGGAGGGGCCGGCCGTCTTGAGTTCGGCCGCGATTGCGCCGGTTGGGCGCGATCATTTCGATGCCGTAGGTCTGCGCGAGTTGCCGGTCGAGGGCGTCGGAGTCGTAGGCCTTGTCGCCGATGAGCCGGGCGGGCACGCGGTCGAGGAAGCTTCCGGCCAGAACATTCTCCACAAGCTGGCACTCGGCTGGCGAAGCGCTGTCGACAGTAACGGCGAGAGGAAGACTGTTGTCAGCGGCGATAGCGACGATCTTTGTCCCCTTGCCCCGCCGGGTGGGCCCGACGGCAAGGCCCCTTTTTTTGCGCTCGCGAATGTAGCATCCACGAACGCCTCCTCCAGATTCAGCTTCCCGTTCTCGTGCAGGTGGCGCGCCAGCCCCCTCAATGCCGTCTCCAGCTTGCCGCCGCGCACCCATTGCTGGAAGCGCCGATGGCAGGTCTGGTACGGAGGATACCTGTCCGGCAGCTCCCGCCACTGCGCCCCCGTGCCCAAGACCCAAAGCACCCCGTTGAACACGGCACGGGTGTCTTGCCAGGGCCGGCCCCGTCGATCCGCGCGCCGCTGGGGCCGCAGCACCGGTTCGACCGCCGCCCATTGTTCATCACTCAGTTCCCATCGTCTACGCATGCGCCGTTCGCGGAACGGCCAGAGCGCATTCAGAATCGCAGATCCTTGCCGTCCCAGCGCCGGTTTTTACCGGTCATGCTGTTTATGAGACTGGTTCTAGAATGCCACGCCTTCGGTGAAACTCGCTTTTCCATAAAGTGTCGGTCAGGATGGCGACCGGTGCGCCCGCATCGCTGGCCTTGAAGTTGCGTCCGAACCGAGGCTGCACGCCCAGGGTTGCCAGCAGATTCGTGCTGACCTGATCGTTCGAAATCCAGTCGGTGTGATGCGGCAGATCGAGCGTGGTGATGACGCTGTCGGAAAATGCACTCGAGCGGAAATCGCTGGCACGCTGCTGCCACGCTTTTGCGTTGGGCAGCGAAACTTCGCCGCGCATCCTTCCCGGACCGGGCGCCTCGATCTTCAGCAATCGCTCCGGATGCGCATACGGCAGCGGCTGCAACA
>JBOGMI010000830.1:0-2546 GCA_050746645.1 Bryobacteraceae bacterium
AGCTGCACCTCGTCGCGGCGCACGGCTTCGATCATTTCGAGCATGTCGTCGAAGGAGAGGAAACGGTCGAAGTACAATTCCTGCCGCGCCAGGTTCGACATGCGGCTAGAGGTGGATTCCAGGCTCAGCATCAGCGAGCCTTTCAAATGATCTTTGGCCCGGCGCAGTTCTTCTTCCGTGATCAGATCCCGCTTCAGCGCGCGCAGCTCTTCCATCACCGAGGCCACCACTTGTTTGGCGGTTTCGGCGGCGGTTCCCGCGTAGACCAGCAGGCATCCCGTATCGCTGAACAGGTTCAGTTCCGAATAGACCGCATACGCCAGGCCCTGCTTTTCGCGAATGTTTTGAAACAGCCGCGAGCTCATGCCGCCGCCGAGCACGGTGTTCAGCACATACATGGGAAAACGCAGTTCGTGCGCCATGGGGTACGCCGGGACGCCGAGCGTGATGTGCACCTGCTCGAGCGAATCTTTTTTCTTCAGCACGATGGGCGCGTGGCTCTTGGGAACCGAGGCCGCGGGCGGGGTGCCACGCTCGCCCACGTGGAATTTGTCGCGTATCAGATCCACGATGCGGCCGTGGTCGAGATTGCCCGCCGCGGTCACCAAAATGTTCTTGGGCGTATAGACGCGCTCGTAGTAGCCGTGCAGCGCCTCGCTATTGAATTTCTTGACCGTTTCCCGGGTGCCCAGGATCGGCTTGCCCAGCCCGTGGCCCTTCCAGAAATTGCTCAAGAATGCCTCATGGAGCACAAACTCGGGCTGATCGGCCTCCATCTTGATCTCTTCGAGGATGACGCCTTTTTCTTTTTCGATGTCCTGTTCGCGAAAGAGCGGATTCAGTACCAAGTCCGCCAGCACGTCCAGCGCAAAGGGCAAGTGTTCGTCCAGAACCTTAGTGTTGAAGCTCACCAGTTCCTTGCTGGTGAAAGCGTCCAAACCGCCGCCGACCGAATCGATGGAACGGGCGATCTCCTCCGCGCTGCGGTTCTTGGTGCCCTTAAACACCATGTGCTCCAGGAAATGCGAGATCCCGTTTTCCGGGCCATGCTCCACGCGCGAACCGCTGCCGATCCACACGCCCAGCGAAACCGAGCGCACGTAGGGCATGGCTTCGGTAACGATACGAATCCCATTCGGGAGCGTCGCCCGCTCGATCTCACGCACGCTAGAGGATGCCGATACCATATTTTACGCCTTTCGTTAGGGACGAAACCGGTCGCTTACGCTTCCGGCTCCGTTTGGTGGCGATACACTAAAACCGGATGGTGCAACAACTTGAGAGGCAATCGCTGATCGGGATGGACGTCGCCGATCTGCAATGCCTGCTGGGACCGGAGCACCCCGCCTATCGGGCCCGGCAACTATATGACGCGCTGTACAAGCAAGGCGTCGCGGATTTAACCTGCGTTTCAAATTTATCGGAGTCCTTTAAAAATCAAGTACTTAGCGTGTTGCCCCTGGGCTTTCCCACGCTCGACCGTCGTTTTGAGTCGCAGGATGGAACCCGCCGCTATCTGCTCCGCCTTGAAGATAACAGAACCGTGGAAGCGGTTTTGATGCCCGAAGAGGCGCGCGATACCATCTGCATCTCCAGCCAGGTGGGCTGTCCGGTCGATTGCAAATTCTGTTTGACGGCGCTGATGGGTCTCGAACGCAATCTGTCGGCGGGCGAAATCGTGGGCCAGGTACTCTACATCGCACGCGAGAACGGGCTCCGTCCGGGCGCCGGGCGTTTGAACATCGTGCTGATGGGCATGGGCGAACCGCTGCTCAATCTCGACAACGTGCTCAAGGCGACTCGCCTGCTCACCGATCCGCGCGGCGCCGGTTTATCGCCCAAGCGCATCACGCTTTCGACCTCGGGGATTGTTCCCCAGATCGAGGAGCTTGGCCGCGCGGAGGTTCGCCCCAAACTCGCGATCTCGCTCAACGCGTCCAGCGAAGAGCAGCGCCGCGAGCTGATGCCGATCACACGTAAATATCACCTGAACGATTTGCTGGATGCTTGCCGGGCGTTTCCGCTGCGGCCCTGGGAGAAGCTGACGTTCGAGTACGTTCTGCTGAGGGACGTGAACGACAGCGATGGCGACGCCCGGCGCGTGGTGCGCCTGCTCGCACATCTGAATTGCAAGCTGAATCTGATCGCGCTCAATCCCGGCCCCGGCATACCGTTTGCCACGCCCGATCCCGAACGCGTCGCCAGTTTTCAACACATCGTGCGCGCCTCCCTGCCCTGTTTTGTGCGCAAGCCGCGCGGCCGCGACATCTTCGCCGCCTGCGGCCAGCTTAAACGGGAGTTGGTCTCACTTCCAGCCAGGACCACCAGTGCTTCGGCCGCCGCAAACACGCCGCAGTAGAATAGGCCCTCGGCCTGTCAGCATGAAGCTCAAGCGGAGCCGGGAGCGAGCTACCTAGTTGGGTCAACTTTGCACAATAGCCGCGATGTCGCGGCTTCCATGGAGGATGTGCAAAATCAGCACGACATTGTTTTCATCAATACGATGGACAATCAAATAGTCGCCGATTGGTAGGCTCCGTATGCCG
>JBOGMI010000831.1:0-6407 GCA_050746645.1 Bryobacteraceae bacterium
ACCTGGGGCCGAACTTTTCCATCACCGGATCGCTGGCGACGATCCTCTGGCTGATCGCGCTGCGGCGCGAAGGCGAGCACGTGAGCTTTCTCACATTTTTGAAATACGGAATCGCCATCACTGCGCCGGCACTGCTGCTGGCAACGTTGGCCGTGCTTGCCGGAAGTTGATGCCCGGGCGCCATCCGTGCGGCGGGCTTTCAAGCTTCCCAGGCGAAGATACAACAAAAGATGACAAACTTGTTTCTTCCGGTTACAATATTGTCCATGCAGTCTAACAAAGCTTCGAAAAAGACACGCGGTTCGAGGTCTTCTCAAGCGAAGATTCAGGAAACGAACGACATCTCCTCTCTCAGCCATCGCCATAAGACCACATCGCCGACAGCAGAAGGCATTTTGGAACCGGTGAGCGCGCCGCCCGAAGTGCGCGAATCGGAAAACCGGGTGGCGGCAGCGGTTGCGCACCCAGTGAACCACACCAAGGTTGCCGATCTGGCTTATACCTATTTCGCAGCGCGCGGATACGAGCACGGGCACGCCGAAGAGGACTGGCTGCGCGCCGAGCGCGAATTGCGTTCCGCAGCCTCGGCCTAGCGCCCTTCCCCGCTCCCTTGCGGTCGCGGCTTTGAAGAGCTTCGGGCAACCGGAATTTCACATCGTTCGTCCAATCACACGTAACAGGCGGATTTTTGCCTTGTAAAATTAGAATTAGCTGACCTAAATATGAGCGAACCAGCTCCCGAGGCGATTTCGCGAACTCCGGAATACTCGGGAGTGGCGCAGCCACGCTCAGCGCTGCTTTCGGCGGCGTTTTGGTTCCGCGATCTCATGCTGGCTGTGCTGATCGCGGTATTGGCTATTCTTTTTCTGTATCGCCCGGTAAGAGTTGAAGGCACGAGCATGATACCGAGCCTTTACAACCAGGAGCGGTTGTTCATCAACCAGTTCAGCTACCGTTTCGGGCTGGCCAACATCAAGCGCGGCGACACGGTGGTCTTCTGGTTCCCGGAAGATACGACGAAGTCTTACATCAAGCGCGTGATCGGTCTGCCCGGAGACCGGGTGCAGATCATCGATGGCTATGTCTATATCGACGGCAAGAAGATGGCCGCGAATTACGTGCCGCAGCGCTACCGTGGCAGCGGAGATTGGGGACCGAAGACCGTTCCGCCGAATAAGTATTTCGTACTCGGTGACGACCGCATCGATTCCAACGACAGCCGGGCGTGGGGTTTTGTGCCGCGCAGTTACATTTACGGGAAAGCGGTGTTCGTGTTTTGGCCGCTGGCCCGGATCGGCGAAGTACACTGAGGCATTAGTCTCCCCCTCCCTCACAGTCGGGGTTCTGAGATTTGCGCGCTGGGTCGCTTACGCTTCCGGCTCAGATTCGGCGTTTCGAGTCGCCGAAAGACGATTCACCTGCGGCTGCTGAATAGCCAAAACAGGAACGTCACCACCGCGCTGAGCACCAGACAGGTGACCCAAGGGAAATAGACCGTGCTGTGCTTGCCGCGCCATACCAGGTCGCCGGGGAGGCGGCCAAATGGCAAATGAAGGCGATGCAGCAGGAGCACAATCGCGCCCAGCACGATCAGAATCACTCCCGCGTAGATCAAAAACCGTCCGAGATGCATGCCTCTATTCCGATCCTACTCGGGCGCTGCGTTACACTCTGAAACGGCGACCAAATGAGTGAATCGAAGACCTATCCTCCCAGCGAGCAATTCGCCGCGCAAGCCAATGTCAAGAGCATGGAAGCGTATCGCGATCTCTACGACCGCGCGCAGCGCGACCCGGAAACTTTTTGGGCGGGACTGGCAAAGAGCGAGCTTGCCTGGTTCCAGCCATTTGCAAAAACGCTCGAATGGAATCCTCCCTTCGCGAAATGGTTCACGGGCGGGAAGCTCAACGTCTGCTACAACTGCCTGGATCGCCACTTGCAGACGCGCGCAAGCAAGCCGGCGCTGATTTGGGAAGGCGAACCCGGCGACAGCCGCATCATTTCCTACCAGGAGCTGCACACCCTGGTCGTGCGCTTCGCGAACGTGCTGAAGGGACTAGGCTACAAGACCGGCGACCGCGCCATCATTTACATGCCGATGATTCCGGAGCTGCCGATTGCGATGCTAGCGTGCGCGCGGCTCGGCATCATCCACAGCGTCGTGTTCGGTGGTTTTTCGGCCGAGGCTCTGAAGGCGCGCATTCGAGACTTGGACGCGATGCTTGTGGTGACGGCCGATGGCGGCTGGCGGCGCGGCAGGGAAGTGCGGCTCAAGGCGACCGTCGACGAAGCGCTGAACGATTGTGCCCAGGTTCGCCATTCGATCGTTTGCCGGCGCACCGGTTCGGACATTCCGATGAAGGCCGGCCGCGATCTCTGGTGGCACGATCTCGACGCGCGCGAGCAAAGCGAAAGCTGCGATGCCGCCGCGCTCGATTCCGAGCACCCGCTGTACGTGCTTTACACTTCCGGCACCACCGGAAAACCCAAAGGCATTTTGCACACCACAGCCGGCTATCTGCTGCAAACCATGATGAGCATGCGGTGGGTATTCGACCTGCAAGAGAAAGATGTCTACTGGTGTACGGCGGACATCGGCTGGGTTACCGGGCATAGTTACATCGTTTACGGACCGCTGGCGGCGGGAGCTACCTGCGTGATGTATGAGGGCGCGCCCGACTATCCGGCCTACGATCGCTACTGGCAGATCGTGGAGAAACACCGCGTCTCGATTTTCTATACTTCGCCGACCGCGATTCGCGCACTGATCCGGCAAGGCGAGAAATGGCCGGATGCGCACGATCTGTCGAGTCTGCGCGTGCTTGGATCGGTCGGCGAGCCGATCAATCCGGCGGCCTGGGAGTGGTATCACCGGGTCATCGGTAAAGGCCGCTGTCCGATTGTGGATACCTGGTGGCAAACCGAGACCGGCGGCATCATGATCTCGGCCATGCCCGGCGCGGTGCCGCTGAAACCGGGTTCGGCGACGCTTCCGCTGCCGGGCGTGGTTCCCGATATCGTCGGACCCAAAGGCAGACCGCTCGGCAACGACCGCGAAGGCTATCTCATTCTCAAGCAGCCCTGGCCGAGCATGGTGCGCAATATCTGGGGCGACCCCAAGCGCTTCGAAGAGCAGTACTGGAGCCGCGTGCCGGGTTCGTACTTTACCGGCGATGCGGCGCGGCGCGACGGGGACGGCTATTACTGGGTTCTCGGCCGCGTGGACGATGTGATGAACGTCAGCGGGCACCGGCTGAGCACTATGGAAATCGAATCGGCTCTGGTGCATCACAAAGCGGTCGCCGAAGCGGCCGTGGTGGGGAAGCCGCACGAGATTACGGGTCAGGCCGTATGCGCGTTCATCACTTTAAAGAAAGGCGACTGGAACCATGACGAACTGGCGGGCGATTTGCGGCAGTGGGTGGCGCACGAGATCGGCCCCTTCGCGCGGCCGGAAGAGATCCGCTTTACCGACGCGCTGCCCAAGACGCGCAGCGGTAAGATCATGCGGCGCTTGCTGCGCGAGATCGTGACCACGAACGCGGTTACCGGCGATATTACAACGCTGGAAGACTTAACTGTGGTGTCGCGGCTGGCGGCGCAGACTGAAGAAGAGTAGCTCTTACCGGTGTCTCATGGTCTCCGCGAGATCCTTTGTCCATAACGGTTGGTCTACTGCACGCCAAGTGATTTTCCCTGCCTGGAATTCCAGTACCCTCCGCGGCTCCGCCCCGGAGTTGTCGTAAACGAAAGCCTCGTTCACGAAGTGCAGAACCGCCGGCAGATTTGTGAGGCTTCGGATGTACCTTCGTCGAATATCCTCATCTGGTACATCGTGACCGCCCCGAGCGAACCGCTCCTGTACCCGCTGGATATTACGTTCTGGCTGATCGAGGCAGATGTAGACGAGCCGCACGAAAAAGCCTGCGGCCGCGGCGGATCTGACGACGGCGAGTATTCTATTGCCTGCAAGCGTGGTCTCGATGGCAAAGCTTTGGTGCCTCTCGATATATTCCTGCGTTCGACGAACTACTTCTCTACCGGCAGCAACCGCTGCACTTCGGGAATCGGTCTTGTTGATTCGCTTCGCAATCGCATCGGGGTCTAAAAGTTCCTCTTTGCCTTCGAATTCAAACAGTTGAGTCAGAGTGCTTTTACCAGAGCCGTTCGGTCCCGCAAACACCGTCAGGCGCGGCACTCGCTACGCCGCTCTTTTCGCCACTTCACGCACTATTTTAAAGTTCCGGTCGCGAGGTTCTCCGGAAATATAGCGAATTTCAAACCTCCGGCCGTCCGGTTGCTCCATGACCTCGATTCCCGTTTCGGAATCGCGATAGAACACAGGAATACCGGATCTCAACAGATCTTCGACCGCACGTGCGCAGCCCATCTTTGCGGCAGCATCCAAAGCATCGCTAAAGTTGTCCCGATCTTCCATGTCTCAATCATAGCCGCTATTGCACGGTCACCGATACCGTCGCGGTTTGAGTCATCACGCCTGCCGTTGCGGTGACGGTCACAATGCCGCTTTCTGTTGTTGGCTGGACCGTCATGGCTTGCACCGATTCGGAACTGTTGCCGCTGCCGCAGCTCACAGCGGCCAGCGAGCAGCAGGCGATGGCAATCATAGCCAGCCGCGCTCGTTTGCGCGGCCACGCCAGAAAGAGAATGACACCAGAACCCGCCGCCAGGGGCCATTTCGCGTGCCGGGGAAAGCTCATCGCCGTTGCGCCGGCGGTCACCGTGAGCGTGACGGTTCCGGAGCCGGTTACGGTTCCGGGAACGGAGCAGGTCGTATTGGCCAAACCGCTGCTAACTGTACAACTGAAGCTCATCGGGCCATCGAAACCGCCCGAAGGCAGGACCGTAATCGTACTGCTTGCGACGGAACCGGGATTGACGGTCAACGCTGCCGGATCGGGGCTGATAGTGAAACGCGTGTTCCATTCCAGGAGCAAATGGTAGGCATCGATGGAGCCTAAGCCGGTTACCAGATCATAGCCAGGTCCCGCGGAGTAACCGATCTGCACCGGCCCGGTCGTTGGGCAATCCGTACTGCCCGCCTGGCACGGAACGATGTTGGTGCCCTGGGTGATGTCGTGAAAGACATCGGTGGAAACCGAAGCCAAAGAATAAAGGTTCGCGTCGACGTTCCCTTGCCGCCCCGATTGCTGATCGAGCAGCGCCACGATACCAGCAAAGGCGGGTACCGGGGCGGAAGTGCCGCCGACGACATCCAGATCCTGATTCGCGGCCCGGAATCCGTTCGTGCAGTCAGGCACGCTCTTGCTGCCCGAGGCGCCGTCGCCGGAGCAAACCAGATAGCCATCGTGATCTGGCGAAGCGGTAAATGCGATATCCGGCACGTCGCGCAGGCCGTCGGCCGGAACGCCGGAACCCGCCTGCCAGGACGGTTTCGCATTGTCGGAACTCACTCCCCCGCCAGTCGCCGCCAACTGACCGTCCGCAGTCGTATCGTTCCACGCCATCTCCGGAATGTAGGACAGAGCCGACGAGAGAATATCGGTGGTGCTCTGCGGCTGCCAGTACGTCCCCGAACCTTCGTTGAACTCGGTGCCACCCACGGCGGTCACATACGGGCTGCTGGCCGGAAAATCCACGGCGAGCCCCTGGGTGGCAACACTCGGCGGAGTGGAATCCGTGCCTTCGTCGCAATCGGCGGCGCCGTCATCGCCGGATGCGGCCACAACGGTGATTCCCAGAACGTTCGCCTGCTCAAACTCGGCGTTGAGTGAGTCGATTTCCGCCGTGCCCACAGAGCTTTCGCACGCTCCGTAGGTAATCACCAGCACGTCCCCCAGATTGTTGTCGATCGCATAATTCACGGACGTAAAAGCATCCGTCGAATTCACGAAAACGACGTGCGCGTTTTTGGCGATGCCGCCCGCCCATTCGAGATCTAACTCGGATTCGGATTGATCGCCGGAATTGGTGCCCGGGTCCTTCCCCGCCAGAACAACTTGCGGGTCGTTGGCAGGCAAACCGGCCGCGCTGCGAAAGGCCGCGATGTCCGATAGTTGAATATCGCTCTGGCCGGCAACGGCAATGGTCTCTCCGGTTCCGTCGAGTCCGCTGTTATAGATCGGGTTGATGTCGTAAATGGTGGCGAAATCGGCGGGCGTCAGATACGTGGCGCCGCTGATGCTGGAGGTGAAGCGCGGCCGAAACCCCGCTCGTTTCCGGATTGCATGCGGCTTCGGATGGAAATTGTTCAGCCCGCGGATGCCCTCCACCATCCCCTTAAGCGCCGCCGGCAGCACAGGATTCTTTAAATTCGCGTAGTGAACCGTGCCGTTCACCTCAATCCGGTGCAGCGTGGTTCCGAAGGCCTCCTGCACTTGCTCCGCAGTCCCGGAGAAGCTAATCGCAGTGCGGCTTCTGGAAGC
>JBOGMI010000832.1:0-5761 GCA_050746645.1 Bryobacteraceae bacterium
CGTACCGTCCAGGACTCTGGTTGAACGGTCTTGCGGCGTCGGTTCTGCCCCCGGCCGCACGGTTGGAGATGAAGCGCGATACCGGACAAAAGTGGCAACCCTATATTCCTTTCATTCTTAAGATGCCAGGCCAGCAAACCGGCATCGAGTATCACCGCCCATTCAATAGCGTGCTCAGCGCCAATTTGCTGCTGGCGGCACTCCAAGGCCAGATCCGCACGCCGGCGCAGGCGGTTCAATGGCTGGACGCTCACGCGGCGGCCAGCGAAGAAAAGGTTTGTCGATAAATGGCCGCGGAGGGAAAAGGCGCCGCACAAGCTTCGCCCGATACGGCCATCGGGAAAAGAGACCTTCCGAAGCGGATGCTGCTCGCCTTGTCCATCGCGAATCTCTGCTTCCTGTTTATTTGGGGCGAGATTCTGCGGGTAGCGAGCGACAAGTCGATCGGCTATTTCCTGCAGAAGCCTCCGGATCGTGAGTTCCTTTGGGCGCTCCTGTTCGACGTTGTCGTTCTTGGTGTAGTGGTCCTCTGCTTGCTTTCGCTCCGGAACAGCCGCATCCGGCCGCTTAGAGGATTCGCCATTGGAATCCTTGTCCTCATTTGCCTATTCGGCTTATACCAGATCTGGCACGGCATTGAAAGATTGCTGGCTCATGTATCGACTGCAAAGTTGGCCTGGATCGTTCCGGTCGTGATCATCTGCATAGTCGCATTTTTCGCGATTCGGAATCGCAAGCGGACCTTATCCGTGTTGCGAACGTTTTTCCTGGTTCTGTCGCCGTTGTTTTTTGTACTCGCGGCGGACGGCCTTTGGCTGTATTACACGACGCCTGCCGTGCAATTCACGGCGGGCCATGCCGCCGGGCTATTGCCCGCGGCGGCCTCGCGGAATCGGGTCATCTGGATCATCTTCGATGAGATGGACTACAAGTACGCCTTTGAAGCCAGGCCGGCGAGGATTCAACTTCCCAATTTCGACGCCTTACGCGCCACCGCCATCTTTGGGACTCATGTCGAATCCCCGGCGGGCGACACGATGTGGGCAATGCCGTCGCTCATATTTGCGAAGAAAATTCCCGAAGACAGAGGCATGAATACTGCGGTTCGTCCGGTTCGGGTGCGATTCAGTGGATGTTCGCACTCTGTCCCTATCCAATCGCCGCCGAACGTTTTCCGGCGGGCGAGGAAGCTCGGCTTCAACACGGCCGTGAGCGGGTGGTTTCATCCTTATTGCCGCCTCTTCGGCGGCGATCTCAGTGCATGCGCCACTACGACGGGCTCCGGAGATTGGATCAGCATCTTTCAGCAACTCCTCCGTAACCGCCCCTTTTTCGAAAAGGCGGCGTATTTGGCCGGTTGGCAGTCTAGGACACTCCCTCTGGTGCGTCGGTTCCGATGGTTCAGCCAGATGCCGGACGAATATGCCGACACGCGTCAGGTTCTGATCCAAAAGCTTACGTCGGAACTGAACCATGGCATTGCGATGCTGAAAAATCCGCGTTTGAATTTTGTGCTGCTGCATATTCCCTGCCCGCACCCGCCGGGCGTCTGGGACGTGCGAAAGCACGCATACACGACACAAGGCGGGCACGACTATCTCGATAATCTGGTGAACGCCGACCGGATTATGGGCAGGATTCGCCGCATCCTGGTCCAGCAGGGGGAATGGAACCAAGCAACCATTCTCGTGTCTGCCGACCACCCCTACCGGCCGAACCTTTGGTTGGTCCTGAACGATTTGCCGCCATCGGCGGAGATGGTCAGGCTCACGCATATGAAATGGCAGCCGTACATTCCTTTCATTCTCAAGATGCCGGGCCAGCAAACCGGCATCGAATATCACCGCGCATTCAATAGCGTGCTCAGCGCCAATCTGCTGCTCGCCGCGCTCCAAGGCCAGATCCGCACGTCGGCGCAGGCAGTTCAGTGGCTGGATGCCCATGCAGCCGCGAGCGAGCAAGTGGTGTGCCGCTGAGGCGGATTCGAAGCGTATCCAGGCAGATCCAGCAACTTTCCCGTCGCCGCTGCATTCAAATCGTTGGAGGATTTTGAATGGCACTCGATGTTCAAGAAGACCGGCAAGCGCTCGAATATCTGGATCGAACGGAAGCCGGTGCAAGAGATGCCGTGAAAGAGCTGTCCGACGCGCAATGGAAGTTCAAACCGGCATCCGGCCGCTGGTGTGCCGCCGAGATTGCGGAGCATCTCGCGATCGTCGCGGGCGGCGCCGAGGAGCGGTTAAAGAAGATAGAGAATGCCGCCGCTGCCCCCGCGGGTCGCGACGCGAAAGCAATCGACGCGAGAATTCTTGCGGCGGTGCCCGATAGGTCCACAAAGCTTCAGGCGTCGGCTGGCACCTTGCCAACCGGCCGTTGGACTTCCACCCAATCGCTTGAAGAGCTCTCCGCCCGGGTCCGTGATCTGCGCGCCCGGCTGGAATCGGGACGCGACCTCCGCGGACATGTGATGCCCAGTGAGTTCTTGGGCCCGCTGGACGGGTATCAATGGATTCTCCTGGTGGCCGCTCACAACGCCAGACACACGAAGCAGATTCTGGAACTGAAAAGCGACTCGAATTTCCCGGCGGCTTGAGGGTGGTTTGGCTAACAAAGTGTCCGCCTCCGGCCACCAGAATCCCAGAAGCGGACACATTGAGAGGATCTGCTTCCGGCGACCACTCTTAAAATCAGCGGCTTAGCGCTTGGCCCCTCGATTGCGCTGGATTAGAGTAGTAAAGTCCTATGGATGTCCCTCGTGGTAAAGAAGTAGCGCGGCGGCGCTTGATCCGGCGGATCGTGCTGGGTGTGGTGGCGGCGGTGGTGATCGGCGGCGCGACCATCGCGCTGGCGCGTTTGAAGCCGGCCGCCCCCTCGGTCGATATGAGCGGCCTGTGGCCGGGAACGGTGAAGCGCGGCCCGCTGGAGATCGAGGTGCATGGCCTCGGCACCTTGAAGCCGGAGGAAATTCATTTCCTCTCGGCGGCTCAGGATTGCCGCGTGGCCGACGTGGTGCGCTTGCCCGGCCTCGAGATCCTCAAGCCGAATGACGTTATTGTGGTGCTCAGCGACCCCGACCTCGAATTGGAAGCCGAAAAGGCCGAGTGGATGCTGAAACAGGACGAAGCTAATCTGGCGAAACTCAGGGTCACGCTGCAAAGCGATAACCTGACCCAGCAATCGACTCTTGCCGATCTGGTTTCCCAATACACCTCGGCGAAGTTGACGGCGGACCGCGATCTCCAACTCACGAAGCTGAACCTGCTGAGCGATCTGAACTCCCGGCTGTCGGTCAATTCGGCGAACCAGTTGCGCAAGCGCGTGGCGCTCGCAAAGCAGCAACTGAAGATCGCCGATAAGTCCGATGAGGCGCAGATTGAGGCCCAGCAAGTGACCGTTGAAAGCGACCGCGCCGCTTACGCATTGAAAAAGAAGCAGGTGGATCAATTGACCATCCGCGCCGGCATCCGGGGCCAGCTTACAGAGGTCGATGTCAACGTGGGCCAGCGCGTCACGGCCGGAACGGTGCTGGCGAAGGTGGCGGACCCGACCAAGCTCAAAGCTGAGCTGCAGATCGCCGAAACGCAGATGAAGGGCGTGGCTGTTGGCCAGAAAGCCAGCATCGACACCAGGAATGGATTCGTTCCGGGGCGCGTGATGCAGATTGCTCCTTCGGCCGTGAACGGAACCGTGAACGTCGACGTCAAGCTGCTCGGGGCACTGCCGCAGGGATCGCGGGCCGACCAGAGCGTGGACGGCACGATCGAAGAAGCGCACCTCGAAAATGTGAAATATATCGACCGCCCGGTTAACGGTGAAAAGAATACAACCATCGGGCTCTTCAAGGTCGATCCGAATGGCAAAGGCGCCGAACGGGTCAATGTAAAATTGGGCGAAGCATCCGTCGACAAGATTCAAGTGCTGGCTGGATTGAAGGTCGGCGACCGGGTCATCCTGTCCGATATGTCACAGTATGATTCCTATCAGCGAATCCGGTTGAACGATTGATCCGGCGAGTGCGTAGTACGTATGCAGGCACGAGTATTAGGAGGTTGAGAATCACATGAGCGAATCCGAGCAATTGATCCACCTGGAGAACGTTTCGAAGGTCTTCGTGACCGACGAAGTGGAGACCCACGCGCTGGCGGGGATTTATATGGATATCCGGCGCGGGGAATACGTGTCCATTTCGGGGCCGTCGGGCTGCGGAAAATCGACCCTGCTGGCGATTTTGGGACTGCTCGACTCGCCTTCGAGTGGCGCCTACGTGCTCAACGAAAAATCGGTGCAGAACCTGAAGCTCTCCGAACGCGCCCGCATCCGCAATCGCGAGATCGGCTTCATCTTCCAGGCCTTCAACCTGATCGGCGACCTCACGGTTTACGAAAACGTCGAATTGCCGCTAACCTACCGCGGTATGGCTTCGGCCGAACGTAAGGTGAAGGGGCTGCAAGCGCTGGAGCGCGTCGGCATGTCGCACCGCATCAAGCACTACCCGTCGCAGCTTTCCGGAGGCCAGCAGCAGCGCGTGGCGGTGGCTCGGGCGCTGGCGGGAGATCCCTCCATCCTGCTGGCGGACGAACCGACCGGCAACCTGGATTCGCAGAACGGCGAAGCGGTCATGGATCTGCTGCGCGAACTGCATCGCGGCGGCGCCACCATCTGCATGGTCACCCACGATCCACGCTACGCGGCCTACGCGGACCGTGCCATCCATCTGTTCGACGGCCGCGTGGTCGAAGAAAGCCGCGAACAAGTGCCCGTGTGATCGTCCCCATGTGATCCTATGGGAGTGGGACAGACCATGGCCTTTTGTGGTCTGTCACTAGGCGCAATTTGCCGTCCGCGTAAATGATTTCTCTCCGTAACATCGAAAAATATTTTGAGCATGGCCCCAGCCGGACATACGTTCTCCGGCGCATCAATGTCGAGATCAAAGAGGGCGATTTTATCTCCATCATGGGTCCGTCGGGAGCCGGAAAATCCACGCTTCTGCACCTGCTCGGCATGCACGATAGCGCCTGGACCGGCGAGTATCACTTTCTCGATTTGCCTATTCACCGGCTGAACAAAAAGCAGCGTTCCGAAATTTATAAGAAGTACATGGGGTTCGTTTTCCAGAGCTATCATCTGCTCGACTCGCTGACGGTGTACGAAAATCTTGACATTCCGCTGTCCTACCGGAATATTAAGAAAGCGGACCGGCAGAGCCTGGTCTGCGACGCGCTGGACCGGTTTAAGATCGTCGCCAAGAAAGACCTCTTTCCCAACCAGCTTTCGGGCGGGCAGCAGCAGTTGGTGGCCATCGCCCGCGCCATGATCGCCAGCCCCAAACTGATTTTGGCGGACGAACCCACCGGCAACCTGCATTCGAGCCAGGGCAAGGAAATCATGGAGATGTTCAAGAAGCTCAACGACGAGGGCACGACCATCATCCAGGTGACCCACAGCGAGAAAAACGCGGAATATGGCCATCGCGTCATTCAGATCGAGGACGGCTGGATTACGCAGAACTAGGCCAGTGAGCTATCCCAATGAAAGTCGCTGTGGCGCACGCACTCGTGCGTGCCGCGTCGAGACTCATCTCGACGCACCCAACGGAACCCCAAGCGTGAGCGAGGGGTGCTAGCTCGTGTCCCATACCCGCATTCTCATCGGCGACGACCAGCCCGACGTGCTCGAAGCGCTGCGGCTGCTGCTGAAGCGCGACGGGTATAAGATCGATTCCACCGAATCCCCGGCGCAGATCTTGCAGGCGCTGCGC
>JBOGMI010000833.1:0-4444 GCA_050746645.1 Bryobacteraceae bacterium
CGTTGCACAATGCCGTAGCTCAGGAAGAAAGTGTTGCCAGACGTTTCGCGGGAATGGATATCCCGCAATCGGCGATTTATGCCGAGGGCCGTTCGGCCTTTTCGCCGGCTTTAAACCGATTTATGGCAGCGCGCGATATCAAGGTGCTTGGGTATTTTATGCCGGCGGTCCACCCGGCTCGCCAGGAATCGCTCATGCCGGATGTCAAACTCGGCCAACTCCCCATTCTGCACTGTGGAACGGAAAGCGAGACTCGCAAGCTCGGCTACATCGATTTCACGGACCCGAAGGCGGTGGAACTCTGCCGGCGCTGGTGGAAGCGAGGATTGGATCTCGGCATAGCGGGGAGCATGGTCGATTATGGATATCTCGTGCCGGAAGATGCCGTGTTCCATAACGGCCAGCACGGCGATCAGATGCACAATTTTTATTACCACGACTACCAGCGGACAATCAGTGAGGTTTTTCAGGAAAAGCGCGGAAGCGATTTTATCCTGTTCGCCAGAGGAGCTGCGCCCGGCACGCAAAAATGGGTGGGGCAATTCGCGGGCGATCACCCGTCGAACTTTGACGGAGTAAAAGCTGTCCTAACTGGCGGTTTAAACCTGTGTGCTTGCGGCTTTTCCAACTGGGGGAGTGACCTTGGCGGATACTTCGGCGCGCCCGAGCCTGCGGTGTATATACGCTGGATGCAACTCGGCTTGTTCAGTCCCCTGATGCGCTGGCACGGTAAGGCGCCGCGCGAGCCTTGGCACTACGGCAAAAAGGCAGTAGAGATTTATAAGTTCTGTGCCTGGGTACGGGAAAATCTGTTGAATTACATATACAACTCTGCGATTGCCGCACATGAAAGCGGTAGGCCCATCATTCGTTCGATGGCGATAGCTTTCCCTAATGCGCGATCCTTGGCCGCAATTCGAGATCAATACATGTTCGGGGAAGATTTGCTCGTTGCGCCGGTCAGCAATGAACTCAATTTTCGGACCATCTCGTTTCCATCCGGTGTGTGGACCAGCCTGTGGAACGGGAAAACGGTCTCCGGGCCGGCCACCGTCAAAGTGCAAGTACCTTTAGACACCATTCCGGTGTATTTACGACAAGGATCCGCCATGCCGGTCGAATTAAATCAAGCTTTGCAATTCGGCAAGAGCATGAGTAATAGCCGCACTCATGCGTTGATTGTCACCCCTCCGCTCCAGAATCAGAAAGTGTCGCATCGTGACGTGGCTGTCGAATCCACTGCGCAAGGATTTCGCTGCACGATTGAAAACCTTCCGGAAACGAGCTATCTGCTGGTTTATGGCACCATTCGCGCAAGTGCGGTAAGGGTAGACGGTAACATCCTGCCAAAGCGAAGCGAGAGCCAGTTAGATTTGACACTGCCTGGTTGGAGATCCGATCAGGCTGGCAGCAGGCTGATCATTCGCCTGCCTCCGATCCGGAAGCAAGTTGAAGTAGATACCATCGTTTGAAGTCAAGCCTCCTGTGGGTACGCCTCAGAAGGATTTCGAAGAGCCTCCTGCCGTGCACGAGGCAAGTGCAGCATTTGGACTCGCAGTCATCTCTACCTCCTTTTCTCTTATGCGCCGGGGATCTGTTTGGCTGCGCTGCGGGTTTCCAATTGCTTGCGCCGCGCTTCGAGCCTTTCAGCCAATTCCTGTTCTTGTGGCAGTGTGAGTTGATATTCCCGCGCCAAGACTTTGTTCCCGAGATTTCCCAGCGCATAATGAGCAACGGCGGTGTCGTGCTCGGAACACAAAATCAGCCCGACTGGCGGGTTTTCGTCCGGGTTTGTCCAATGCTCGCGGGCGTAGTTGAGATAGAGATTCATTTGCCCTGCATCGGCATGGGTGAATTTCCCAAGCTTCAGCTCCACGACAATGAGGGCGCGGAGTCGGCGATGAAAAAAAGCAGATCGACCCTGTACCATTCCGTTCCCACGCGAAGCCGCTTTTGCCGCGCAACGAATGCGAAATCGTTGCCGAGTTCCAATAAGAACTGCTCCAGCTCGCGAATCAAGGCTTCTTCCAGGTCGGATTCGGAATATTCATCCTTGAGCCCCAGGAATTCCAACACGAAGGGATCCTTGATTTCGGATTCCGGCTCCGTTCCGGCCGCTGGCGGCTTGGAAGTAGACCGGCGGCCTGCGGAGCGCTGATAGGCAAGGGTCGCAATCTGCCGATCCAATTGCCGAATTGACCATCCGCCGCGAATAGCTTCCGCCTCATAGTAACGACGCGCTTTGGGATCGCCAACGGAGAACAGTCGCACATAATGGGACCAAGGAAGCGGGAATATCGGGGCCAGACCGGGCGCGAATTTCGCAGACAGTGTCTGCGGAATTTCAACGGTGCCGCTATCGACAGAAACGGCAGACAGTGTCTGCCGTTTTGGCCACATGAGATAAAACTGTCGCATCTGCCGCAGGTTCCTTTCCGAGAACCCGCGTCCGAGCCGCTTCTGCAAATCTCGCGAGAGCCTTTCGACCAGCTCAGCTCCATACGGCGCTCGGGATTCTCCCTTCTGCTCGTGTTCCACCAGACGCTTGCCGACAAGCCAATAGCTGCTTGTTAATACGGAGTGGACGGCACGGGCGGCTTGGCGGCGGGCAGTCTCCAGCACTTCGACCACCCCGGACAGCAATTCTTCGTAGTCTTTTGCCGCCGCCTTGCCGGCCACTTGATCCGCCGATTTCTTTCTCATTTCTCTGCTTCGCTCGCCTCCAACTGCGGCTTCGCCGCTCCGTTCTGCATGTACCCACAAACGCGGAGGGCAATCAGCCCTGCGCTTGGAACTCATTGAAAGCTAATGGCCGGATTCAAACGCCTTAGACGCGTTTCTCCTTTGTTTTTCAATTTAGGTACAATCTTCCAAGCTGTTGGTTGAGGGTTCGATTCCCGTCTCCCGCTCCATCATCTAACTAACTTCAGTTAACGTGCCATTCCCGTTCGCACCGCTTCCATATATCTCTTCACGTAGTCCCGATAGATCGGCGGAACCTGGTCCCGGCGGATGGTGCCGCCCAGGTCTTTGTGGCGTCCCAAACGGCCGGTTTCGGGGGTACGCAGTGCGGCGGTTCCGGGTGCGCTGCGCACGGTGACGTCGCCGGTAAGATCGGCGGAGCGCTTACCCAGAATTTCGGTCAGCTTTCCCATGGCGGCGAGATCCTGGGCGCGCTTCACATCTTTATCGCCGTTGCGGCTTCCGATGCCCGAACGCGGCTGGGAGCCTCGTCTTGCGGAGGTCTGTGCGCGGCGCAACCCCGCGGCTTGCTTTCGAGCCTGTTTCGCCGCCGCGCCGGATCCGCGCTGCCGGTTTCCCTGCCGGCCGTGCCCGGTTTGCGGTCTCGCGAGCGATTGCGCACTTTCTGTTTGCTTCTCTTTTCCGGAGCCGCCTTTTCCGCCGATGTGCGCGCGCAGGCCTGCCGCGAGACTGGCGAGCGCCTCCTGCATCCGTCGAAGAAGCGAAGGAGCAGAGGCCGCGTGTCCTCCCAATGCGGATTTATGAGTCCCATCCACACGTGCGAGCTGAACAGATTGGTTCTGTTGCGCGCTCTTGCCGGATTCCGCGCCCGATGACGAACCTGCCGTTGCACCGGTCGTTCCGGAGTGCTTGGATTGCCGGTTCGCACCGCTTCGCCTGGCCATTTCCGAGCCATCGGGGGATGGGAGCCGCGGAGAGAATACCGCTTCCGAACTCGCCGACGCCGCGCCAGGGACCGGAATCAGCGGCTGGTGCAAACTCAAGCTTTCGATCCGGGCATAGCGAATCGTGAAGAGAGCGAGCGCAAGGGCGAACAGTGCAGCCGCTAAAACCCATCTCCGGCGGCTGGTGAAGGGCAGTGCGTCGGAGGTCCCGACGGACGCGGCAAGGTGTTCGGCTTGCTCAATTTGAAAAGACGCGGCGGTGGTTCGCGGGATGCTATCTCGCGAAAGCAGAAACCACGCGGTGGCCAGCGAATCGTTCAACCCGAGCCGCCGATCGAGCATTTGGGCCACGCGGTAGGACGGCAGTATGCGGCGGCGAATGCGAACCGCAGCGTATGCCGCAGCAGTGCCCGCAAGCAAAGCGGGCCAGAACCACTCCAAAATATCGGTTCCCAAAACGAGCAGAACCGCCGCACCTCCTAGCGCCACTGCGCAGGGAAATGCGGCCTGCTCCGCCACAAGCACCAGGAGCCTTCGCCGCGATGCGGCCTGCACCACTACCTCTACACCGGACACACTGCCTCGATTTTCCCATGCGGCCGCTCTCCGCTACCATAAATGCTTACGAATGCTGCGCTTCGAAACGGCGGGAGAATCTCATGGAGAGTGCCTGGTCGTCACGCTGACGGGTTTGCCCGCGGGCATGGCGGTCTCCTCCGAGTTCGTCAATCGGCAGCTTTGGCGGCGGCAGCAAGGCTACGGGCGCGGCGGGCGCATGAAGATCGAGAGCGACCGCG
>JBOGMI010000834.1:0-12886 GCA_050746645.1 Bryobacteraceae bacterium
CCTTCAGATAGTCGAGGTGCTCGGCAATACCGCGAAGTTCGCCGATGCCGTCGCCGTTGGAATCGGCAAAGCTGCGGGGATAGACTTCGTAGATGACCGCGTGGCGCCACCAATTGTTATCGTTTCGTGCGGCCTGGGCAAAAACCGGCAGGGCAGCCGAGACGCAGAGGGCGGCAGCGAGGAACCGAAGCAGGCGCATAAGAACAGTGGAACTATTGTATGTGAATGTGCGGGGCAGACGATGTTTTTTTGTCGTCTGCCGGGTCTCGCCTCCCCCATGTATAATCTGGGCAGTGTAAAATATGGATGTTCCCATACGTGTTCTCGTAGCCAAACCGGGCCTCGACGGACACGACCGCGGCGCGAAGATTATTGCGCGAGCACTGCGCGACGCGGGCATGGAAGTGATTTACACCGGGCTCCGGCAGACGCCGGAAATGATCGTGACTGCGGCTTTGCAGGAAGACGTCCAGGTGATTGGGCTGTCGATTCTGTCGGGGGCGCACAACGCGATTGTGCCCAGAATTTTAGAATTGCTGCGCGAAAAAGGGATGAACGACGTGGTCGTCATTGCCGGAGGCATCATTCCCAGCGAAGACGCGGCGGAGCTGAAGAAACTCGGCGTTGCCGAAGTTTTCCAGCCCGGCGCTTCGCTTGAGAAGATCGTCCAATTTATTCGCGCGGCAAGAAAAGGACTTGAATGCAAGACAGACTGAACATTGCGGTGTTTGTCGATTACGACAACATCGAGATCGGGGTCAAATCTACGCTGCGGCGGGAATTTGACGTTTCCCTGGCGCTCGGTGCGCTGAAAGAGCGCGGCGATATTGTGGCCAAATTCGCGTATGCGAACTGGGGCCGGCAGGACGGCGCCACGCGCCAGATGGCGGAAAACGCGGTACAGATGGTGCAGCGGATTCCGTCGCCGCGCGGCGACAAGAACGGCGCCGACATCAACCTGGCGCTAGACGCGCTGGAAATGGCCTTCACGCACGCGCATGTCAATGCGTTTGCGATCGTCAGCGGAGACAGCGATTTTATTCCGCTGGTGAACAAGCTGAAAGAATACGGCAAGACGGTGTTCGTGCTCGGCGGCAAGGCGTTTACGAGCACGATTCTGCAGCAGAACTGCCACGAATTTATCAGCTACGAATCGCTGCTGGAAGACGGAGTGCAGGTTGCGGCACAGCCCGTGCCGGAACGGCGGGAACGGCCGGAGAGACCGGAGAGACCGGAGAGAAAGGAGAGGCGGGAGCGTGGGCAGCGTCCGGCGCCGCTTGACATTGCGCAGGCGGTGCCGCTGGTGGAGCGAGCGCTGCAGGTGCTCGAACGGCGAGCGGTGCAGCCGCAGCTCGGTTTGCTGAAGAGCACCATGCTGCAGCTCGACCCGGCGTTCAGCGAGCGCGCCTACGGAGCCAACAGCTTTTCGGATTTCGTGGAGCGGCTGAAGAAGGCCGACTTTATTAACGTGAGCGGCTCGGGCGGGCGATACATCATCGAACGCCGCGGCGGACACACGCCGGAGAAAATCTCGCCTAAACCGGAAGCGGCACTGCCGCTGCTGCGAGACGTGCTCGAAACGCACCGGCTGGAGCTCGAGACCGGCTGCGGAGCCGACGAACTGGAACAGTGGATGCAAAACGAGTATCCGGACTTCGATCTGGCGAAATACGGCTTCCAGCAGTTTTCCGAATTTCTGAATTACGCCCAGGACAAGACGGTGGTGCGCACCGAGCCGGACGAAGAGCGCGGATTGGTTGTTCACTTAGGCGCGGAATTCTATCCGCCCGCGCTGCCGGAAAAGGCGGCGCAGCCGGTCTTCGAAGAAGAAGAGGAAGAAGGACCGCAGCCGATTGTGGAAGGGCAGCCGACGATTTTCGAGCCGAACCCGCCTCCGCCGAAAGCGAAGAAGGCCCCGGCGCGGAAGCGCGCGGCGGGAGGCGCGCCACGTCGTCCGAGAAAACGGCCTCAGGGATAAAAGCTTTTCGTCAAATGTATACTTGAAGATAGACAGTTCATGAAGGCCACCGTAGTCGATCTTAGATATCACATGAAGGATGTGCTTCGCGCCATCGACCGCGGTGAGACGGTTACCGTGCTCTATCGAGGGAAGGAAAAGGCCAAGCTGATGCCTATTCGAGCGCCGTTGGGGTCTTCGGACAAGAACTCTGCTGAGGTCGAGGACCAACCTTTCTTTGGAATATGGCGCGACCGGCTGGATATGGCTGATCCTGTCGCCTATGTTCGCCGCATCCGCCAGCCTCGGCCAGTTCTTAATCCAGAGAGGCGGTCGCGAGCCAAGAAGTCGAAGTGATATTCGACACTGACGTTTTGATCTGGGCATTGCGAGGTAATCCCGCTGCTGCCCGCACCATCGGCCAGGCCGCTGACCGTGCGCTCTCAATCATCTCGTTGATGGAACTTCTGCAGGGCGCCCGTTCCAAACTAGAGGTTCGTCAAATTCAACAATCGCTCTTCCAACTCGATTTCAGCATCCTGCCGCTTTCGGAATCGATCGGGGCAACCGCATCTTCCCTCATCGAACAGTACACCTTGACGACCGGCATCCAAGTGGCCGACGCGTTGATTGCGGCAACTGCATCCTTGTCGGGCCAGCGGCTATGCACTGCGAATACCAAACACTTCAGCCCCATTCGCAGCCTTTCTCTGTTACCCTTCCGCCCGTAAAGAGCCTCGATTAGGGCGGCGAAGCCGCTTCCAGATTCAGTTTGGAAATCACCAGAATGCCCACGCCGGCGGCGAGAGCATCTTCGACGATGGCGGCGAGCGGAATGGGAGGCTCCACATCGTCGGCGCTCCGGCAGCGCAGAAACGAGAGCAGGTAGCCGGCAGCGGCGGCGCTCAATGCGCCGAGCAGAGCTCCTATGACCGGCTGGCGCTTTTTCGCGGAGCAAATGGCGGCGCCGCTGGTCGCACCCGATATCGCACGCGCGGCGAGCGATTCCTCTTCGGTCCGCTTCGGCATGAACGGCAGCTTGTCGGCCTCGGCTTCGGCGGCCGCGAGCGCCAGCGCGGCATACTCGGCGATCGGCCGGCTCAGCAACCCGAACTCGTCCTCGCGGACCGGCGCTCCCTCGCGAAGCAGGCGCGTCACAACGGGAGGCGCAGCCATGGTCCGCAAACCGGCCACCACGCCCAGTGCGGCCGCTCCCGCATAGACTCCCGCATCGGTCATGCACAACTCCATTCTTTACAATTAGACACAGCGATGACCTACTTGATTACGGGCGCCAGCGGATTTATCGGCAGGCGCCTGGTAAATTTTTTGCTCGAACGCGGCGATTCGGTGAATTATCTGGGCCGGGCGCGCAGCCGGACGCTCGATTCACGTTGTGCCTTCTTTTGCTGGCCGCAAAACGCGCCTCCTCCGCTCGACAGCGTGCCACGGCCCGATGCACTGATTCACCTGGCCGGAGAGACGGTGGCGCAGCGCTGGACTGCGGAAGCCAAAGAGGAGATTCGGGGCAGCCGCGTCAAGCGCACGCGGGCGCTGGTGGAGGCGCTGCGCGAGTTGAAGCACAAACCGGACGCGCTGATCTCGGCCTCGGCTCTCGGTTACTACGGCGATCGCGGCGAGGAGGTGCTAACCGAGGCCAGCAGGCCGGGCCGCGGCTTTCTGCCCGATCTGTGCGTGGAGTGGGAGCGCGAGGCGAACCGCGCGGAGGAATTCGGGCTGCGCGTGGTGCCGGTGCGCATTGGGATCGTGCTGGGGAAGGAAGGCGGGGCGCTGCGAAAAATGCTCGCGCCCTTCCGAATCGGTCTGGGAGGAAAGTTCGGCAGCGGCCGGCAATGGATGTCCTGGATCGAGGCGGACGATCTGGTCCGCATGATCGTTTTTGCGGCGGATACGCCTTCCGTTTCCGGGCCGCTGAACGGCGCCAGCCCGGAGCCGGTGCGCAACGCTCAGTTCTCGGAAGAAGTGGGACACGCGCTGCATCGCCCGGCGAAACTCGCGGTTCCGGCGTTTGCGTTGAAGCTAGGTTTGGGCGAAATGTCGGAAGTCATGCTGGCGAGCGCCCGCGCGATCCCGGAGGCGGCGGAAAACGCGGGCTTTACGTTCGCATTTCCCAAACTGGACGGTGCGCTGCGACAGGCGCTGAGAACAGAACCCCGACTGTAAAGGAGGGTCCGCCGCTCGGACTGACAGTGTTCGCCCGCGCCCGCAGAAATGCTATCTTGGTAACCTATGGCGATCCCGAATGTAAAGCGTTTTCGGCCCTTTTGCCCGACCTGCAACGAGAGTTATACCATCATGGCGGTGCTGCCCAAGGATACCGATGTGGACGTTTTCCTGAAAGACGCAGTGGCGCGCCACGATCACAAAGCCTTCCAGGAAGCCAAGCAGCAGCACTTCAAGGTTCGCGTCGGCCAGCAAAAGCAAAAACGAGCAAAATAAGCAGACTGCTCTCAGGCGCTGTGGGCTTTTACGGTCTGGAGCGCCTTTGTTGCGGCGAACGAGACGTCCGGGTCCATATTGTGAGAGAGACTTTCGAGGACCGGAACGGAATCCCGCGCATGCACGGCGGCGAAGATGGAACAGAGGGCGATCTTCTGGTCTTTACTGGCTTGCGGAATGGCGGCAAACACGCCCTTGCGAACATCCTTGCGCCTGCAAAGTTCGATCAGATAGGCTTTGGCGGTATCAGCGCGGCCCGACTGGTTAAGATTTTCGATCAAATAAGTCAGCGGAGCGAACTCGGAATGCGAGACATCGCCTTCGTCGACCAGGGCAAAGGCGGCGGCGAGATGCACCAGCGGATGGGCGTTCTTTTCGTTGTACGCGGCCTGGAAAACAGGCACATCCTTGGGCGCCCGGACACGACCCAACCCCTCCAGCGCCGCAACACGCAAAACGGGATCCGACGAGCGCGCGTACTTGAGGAAGACCGGCCGGTCGGCGGAAAGTCCCAGGATGGCAAGCGCATTCAAGGCGCTGCGGCGAGTTTTCTCCTTGTTCGTACCGTTCAGCGCGGCGCGCACCTGCGGAGCCGACGACTTGCTGCGCAGGATGCCAATGGTTTGGAGGGCTAAATCCTGAACGTTCGGGTCCAGGTCGAGAGCGAGAAAAGAAACCGACGGCCCGGCGTCGCGGTCGCCGATTTTTTGCAGCGCTACCAGCGACTCCGTGATCGTTTCGCTATCGGTCGAGTGCAACGATTGTTCGAGAGCCGGAACCACAGCGCGGGCGCGCAGAATACCAGCCGCGCGAGCCGCATTCGCCTGTACGTCGTCGTCGGAGGAAGCCTCGATTAAGTGCGCGAGGGCGCTCGCAACGTCGGGGCGGATTTTGGTCTGCGGGCTCACGGTCTGGTTATTCCGCGACTTAAAAAATGCCTTTACCTGGCGCATGCCGCGCGTCCAGGAGCCGGTCAGACCGGCGCTAACCACATATCCAGGCAGGTAATCGTTCACCAAGCCGTCGGTGGCGCGAATCTGGATTTCAGGATCTTTATCGCGCGTCGCTTCGATGAGCGCCGTGAGGCTGGCCGCCGTGTCGAGCTTTACGATAGCCTTGACAGCTTCGACGCGCACGCGGCGGTCGGGATCGCGAAGGTAGCGCGCGATCACCGGGATGGCCTGAGGACCCTTGTTGCCCAAACTGCGGATCAGCGAAATGCGCTGCTTCGAGGTGGCGGGATTAGTGGTTTGCGCAGACGCGGTAAAAACGAACAGCAGCGCGCAGACAAGGGCGGTGGTAAATCGAAAACGCATGGGGTTAAACCTATTCAGTCTAGCCCAAGGCAGGTGAGGCGCCTAGCGGGCAAATTCGACCGACGTCTTGTGCGGGATCAGCCCGGCTTCGTAGCCCAGGTCCAAGAGCTTTTGCGCCGCCTGCTCGACGATCTCTCCGCCATCGATGGTCAGTTGATTGACATACATGCCGACGAATTTTTCCGCCAGCCGCGGATCCATGTCGCGCGCGAACTGCAGTGCATAATTGAGCGCCTCTTCGCGATGGGCGAGCGAGTATTCGATACTCTCGCGCAGCAGGCGGATGCATTCGGCGCGCACGTCCGGCGCCAGGTCCCGGCGCATGGCGTTGGCGCCCAGCGGCAGCGGAAGTCCGTATTGCGACTGGAACCATTTGCCCAGATCGACCACGCAATGCAGGCCGCCGTGGCCGTAAGTGAGCTGGCCCTCGTGAATGACCAGCCCCGCCGCGGCCTGGCGCTGTTTGACGGCTTCGAGGATTTTATCGAAGGGCACGATCACAGGCTCAAAATCCGGCTGAAACAGCTTCAGCGCGAGAAAGGCGGTGGTCATCGTACCGGGGATGGCGATTCTCTTGCCTTTTAATTCTTCGGGCGGCATGTGGCGCGAAGTGACGACGATGGGGCCATAGCCGTCGCCGACGCTCGATCCGCTGGCCATCAGCAGATATTTATCGGAAACGTAAGGATAGGCGTGATAGGAAATGGCCGTGATTTCGTAGCGGCCCTCGGTGGCTTTTTTGTTGAGCGATTCGATGTCTTCGAGAACGTGGCGGAAAGAGAGCATACGCGAACGGATTTTCCTGGTCGCGAGACCGTAAAACATAAACGCGTCGTCGGAGTCTGGGCTGTGCGCACAGACAATTTCCGTCACACTCGAATTGCTCATGAAAAGAAGCTGCCGTAGAGAGGGCAAAAACAGTGTAACAGAAGCTCAGATGGGGCGCAGAGCTGCGCCGGCCCCCCCTTTAATGGGAGCTATAGGGGAGAGTGGGCCGGCAAAACCCCTCGCTCACGCTCGGGGTTCAGATGTTCGGTAACAGGTCGAAATATTCGTGATCTTCGTTCGCTCCGCCTTCGCCTTCACCTACTTCTTTTTCGGACCTGACGAATTCAATCCGCTCGATCCACTTGACCATCTTGTAGCCAAGCTGGTTTTCCACTCGCAGGCGGACCGGCGCTCCATAGACAAGCGGGAGCGGCTCGCCGTTCATTTCGACCGCCAGCATGCACTGCGGCTTCAAGGCGTCATAAAGGTCCTGCGTATCGTAATACGTTCCGCCGTACAGCGCTTCTCCGAAAGAGTAGAATACGATCCTGCGGGCATACGGAAGAGGCTTTACCAGTTCGATTATCTTGCGCAAGGAAACGCCTCCCCATTGGGCAATGCCGGACCAGCCCTGGATGCAATGGTGCATCGTGATGGTTTCCTCCGTGCCTAGCCGGCGCAGATCTTCCAGAGACAGCTCTACTGGATTTTCAACCATTCCCGAGATTTTGAGCTTGTAGTCTTTGAAATTCGCCTCCGCCAATTGCTTCCAGTCCGCGCGCACCGGCATCTTCCCGTTCGGCCAGAAGTGCGGCGAGATCTGTTCTTTGGTGTAGTGCTCGACAGGCGCGAGGCGGTCGAGCGTCAGCAGCATGACCGGCTGAGTAAGAGCTCTTTGCACGTGCTGCAATCCGCGCGGGGTGTACCAGGAGATGTAGTGCGCGGCAACCCAGTAAAGCACCACCACCGCGATTCCGATAAAGCCCAGAATCATTCCCATCGGCCCCGTGGTATCGGTTCCGAGCACGATGTGGTTCATGTTTCGCTGAAAGCCGGTGATCACGACCAAAGTGACGTGGACAATGACGAAGCAGATCCACGTGACTAAAAGGATGAAGTGGATGGAGCGCGCCGCTTGCCGGCCTCCGAACAGGCGGGCGTAGCGCGGGAAACGGTTCACGAGCGCCGGAGACATGGCGATTCCGGTGAGAATGCTGAGCGGCGCCATTACGAAGACCGTTGCCAGATAGGCTAACTGCTGCAGCGCGTTATAGCCATAAAAGCCGTCCGGCTCGGGCGGAAGGCTCAAGTTGGCGTAATGAACGAATGTGTTCCACGCCTGAACGAAAACATCCGTGTTGGTCGGCACCAGACGCATCCATTGATCGCTGGTCAACAGACCGCAGACGAAAAAAATGCCCACGAAGACGAATCCGTACACATTGAGGAAATGCCAGGAACGGGCGACTCCAATTGTGTGCCGGTAGCCGGGCGAGGCAACCACCGGCGAGATGTAGCGGGCATCGTCTTTCGCGGTCCAGATCCGGTCCTTTGGCACGCGCAGGGGGGTGAAGCGTATCCATTCCGAATCCGGCGTGCAGTGGTCGTTCCAATAGAACCGGGGATGGTCCATGAGGATCGAAAGACCGCTGCGGATCAGCATGAACAGAAAAAGCATGTTGAAGAAATGGCTCCAACGAATCCAGGCGGGAAATCCATGAGGGCCGCTCGCCAATCCCTCTTTGAATTGCGGGATTTCAGCGATGTGCGGCATGCCGAAGAACGCATTTTGCCCCCAGGCGAGGATCAAAGGAATGAATATGATTAAAGCCAGAATCCCGATGACACTGGGCCGCATCCAAACGCGAAAGCGCCGGTCTGGAGGATAGTGGACTGCTCGGTGAGCCGCATCAAAGGGAATCATGTATTTGCATTCTAACTGTCCTATTCGCCACATGCAGGCACCAAAGTCACTGCTACGAAAGATTCGCAGGCAGCATACTTGATAGCAGGTGCTCCTAAGGATGAAGCCGGATCTGCAAAATATCTCAGAGCCGCTCGCCGGCCTCGAGCCCGGCCGAAGCGAACGTTCCGGGAAACTGGACTTCGTCACCGCGATTCCTCTGGATGTACGCCGCGGCAGCGGTTGTCTTGTCGGTATTCAAACGCTGAAGAAAGGCTTGGAGGATCTTGGATGCGATGTCGCGCTCATTACGCCTAAGATTCATCTGCCGCTATCTACGCCGAACCGCACGCTTTTCAATGAAAGTCTTCGTTTCCGCCGCTTTCGCGAAGACGCGATTACCGTCGGCTTTGATGCCGACGGATACACGATCGCGCGCCGGAGCCGGCCTCACGCCGCCTGCATCAAGGGCGTTCTCGGAGATATTCTTCCTTTCGAGAGCCGCTTGAGCCGCGCCAATCTCGCCTGGCAGGTGCATTTGGAGAAACTGCACACGCGGCGGGCCGATCTGGCGATCGTTCCCAGCGCCTATTGTGCCGGACGCCTGGCTGACTTATACGGCGTTTCGGGAGCCGTGGTGGTCCCCGAGCTCATCGATCTGGATCTCTGGCTCAGTCTGCTTTCGGGCGTTGAAGAGCGGCGGAGCAACCGCTTCACGGTCCTTTGCGTTTGCCGGTTTTATGCTCGCAAGCGCGTTGATCTTTTGCTGCAGGCGGCTGCGCTGCTCCGCAACCGGCTGCCAGAACTCGAGATCCGGATCGTCGGCGGAGGCATGGAACGAAAGCGTCTGCACCAATTAAGCCGAAAGTTGCGATTAGACGAGATAGTAACTTGGGTCGGCGATGTTACGCTTCAGAAACTCGCGGAAGAATACCGCCATGCCGACATTTTCTGTTTGCCGAGCCTTCAGGAGGGTTTTGGAATCGTGTTTCTCGAAGCGATGGCGGCGGGCAAAGCCATTGTGGCCTCCCGCTCGGCCGCGGTTCCGGAAGTGGTGAAGTACGGATATCTGGCGGAACCGGGAGAGGTGGAAGATCTCGCCGCAGGCATCGAGCGCCTCTATTCCGATACCGAACTCCGGGCCTGGCTAGGCGAAATGGGCCGGCACTCGGTGGAACGCTTCGATGTACATCGAGTCGCGGGAATGTTTCTCGACGCTATCTCGGGTTTTAGCAGTAAATGAAAAGAGAAAATATGGAACAACCGTTATATCCTCCTCCATCGAAAGAGCTGTCGCAAAAGCGAAAGGAACTGGCGCCGGAAACTCTTGCGGCGTTTCAAGCCTTCAGCCAGCGCGTTTTCGCCGACGGCGCGCTGCCTTCTAAAACCAAAGAGCTGATCGCCGTCGCGGCCGCGCATGTAACCCAATGCCCGTATTGCATCCGCAGCCATACGAAACGCGCGCTCGCCAGGGGCGCGAGCGAACAGGAGATTATGGAAGCGATCTGGGTCGCGGCCGAAATGCGCGCCGGAGCGGCCACTGCGCATTCCTCGCTTGCCCTCGATGCCATGCATCAGGCTAACGGCTAAGCACAGGCAGGATTTCCGCAATCTCAAATTGCAAAAGATGGTGCGCTCGGCGCAGCCGATCCTCGACAGCGGGCGCCGTTTCTCCATAAGCGAAGAGAAATCCCAGATAGGTGTTCCCTTCCGGCACTGGAAAGACGCGCTGGCCTTCTTTGGCGGTAATGTCTACTTGATCTGCGATCTTTTCGGCATCGGAAAGACCAATCACAGAGTTGTAGATACCGGCGTGCGGCACCGGAATCATCATCACGCCCGCGGCTCCCGTCCGCAGACGGATCTGCGAGACATCCCGTCCGAGCGCGTGCCGGACGACCATCTCTTCCAATGACACTCCATTTTCGAAAGCAAGAACTTTGCTACAGAGTCCACCGATCGGCCGCGGCGCCGCTTCCAGCATCCATACTCGTCCTGCGCCGAAACGCATTTCGGCGTGTACCGGCCCCCGATGCAGCCCCAGCGCTCTAACCGCTGCTTGCGCGGTCTCCCGGATCGCCTCTTGTATGCTCGGCGGCTGCCGCGAAGGAGTGATATAAATCGTCTCTTGAAAATAGGGGCCGTCTAGCGGGTCCGGTTTGTCGAACAACGCCAGCACTTGCAGGCGACCATCGGTGACCAAACCCTCCAGCGCGAACTCGCACCCGGGCAGGAAACTTTCTACTTGGATATAATCCAACGCCGGATCTTTCAAACGCGCCACGCTGGGCATCTGCAAGAGCTTCCGAATCCGTGCAAACGCGGAGACAAATTCTTGTGCATTGTTGGCGCGAATGACACCGCGGCTGGTGGAGAGCCCGAGTGGTTTCAGAACGCAAGGATAGGGAATGTTTTTCGCCGCGGTTTCGGGATCCTCGTTCGCGCGGATGCGGCAATACCGCGGTACGGGCAATCCAGCCTTCCGAAAACACTCACGCGTGGCGAATTTGTTGATGGCCGCCGCAGCCGCCTGAGGCGGATGAAACGGAACCCGCAACCGCTCGGCGGCGAGCGCGGCAAGATAGGCCGGCCGGTCTCCGATGGCAACGATTGCGTCGAAGCTCGTGCGCTGCGTCAGAGCCTCGGCGGATATTTCCGGGGTCTCGAAACGCACCGGGATGGCGCGATCTCTCCAGGGATCTTCCAGCACGTGGCAGCGATCGGTCGCCAGGCTTACGTCTGCGCCGAGGCGCAACGCCGCTTCCCGGAATCTGTCGAGCTGGTATCCGGTAGTGGTGGCAACGATCAGCAGATGCTTGCGAAGCTTGGGCACCATCGCGTCAAATCTTAGCGGCGCGTTCAGGCATCGGCTCGGCGCAGCAATACCAGGGCTCGCTCAGTTGCGGCGGCCGCTTTTGCTCGGACGTCAGCACGGGAAGCGGCTCCCTCGGAAACGCTTCCTTCCAAATCTCCGCAAAACATTCCGCTCGCGAGGCTCCGCGCGTCTGCGCGGAATGCACCAGCCGAAGCAGCCGCCCGGCCAAATCGTCAATGCCGGGGTCCGGATGCCGCCACTGGTGCGCCAAGGCGTCCGGCCGGAATCCATCCACGAGATGCTGGATCTCTTCCAATTCCAGCAGCCGCGAGCCCGCCGGAATCAGCAGCCGCAGCGTGAGCTGCACGGGCGCTACTTGATGCACCAGATCCCATTCCGCCAATACGCGCAGTAACTCGCGGTAACTTTCTCGAGTCGTCCACGGAGTAAATGGAATGAAAGTTGGTGAAAGATTGAGTCCGTTTTCGCGAAACAGCCGCACCACTTCGAGAAAATCCTCTTTCGAGTGACCTTTGTCTAACTTACGGAGAACTTCGTCGTCCACTGACTCGACCGCCGAGGTTATCTGCAGGCAGCCGGTGCGCCGCAATTCCGGCAGCAGGTCGCGGCGCTTCAGCAGATGCTCGATCTTAATGGTGGCGTCGTAAGTTAGCGACGGGAATTCCCGATGCATTCGCTCGACGATGCGCATGCCATGCGCGGGACCGTTGAAAAAATCCGGATCGCCGAAGGTGACATGTTGCGCGCCGGCTTCCACCTGCTGGCGAATGTCGGCCAGGACAATATCGGCCGGCACCACGCGAAATTTTCCCTGGTAAACCGGAACCACCGGACAGTGGCGGCACAAATGCTTGCAGCCGCGGCTGGCCTCGGTGTATCCGGTGACACGCTCGGTTTCGCCGTCGAACATTTTGGCGTAACGGCTCAGCAGGGGCAGTCCGGAGCGGTCGGGCGTCTCAAAATGCACGCGCTCGAGCGAAACCAAAGATCCCCCGTGACCGTTTCCGTCACCGGCTGCCAAGCGCCGCAATTCGTCCTCAAACTCTCCGCCCAAAATCGTCTTCACCCCGAGCGAGCGCAGATATTCCGCGTTGACGGGAGCATACAGGCCATAGCAACAGAGGTGAGCGCTCGGGTTAGCGCGCCGCGCGGTTTCGATGACCGGCGCTGCGAGCCGCGTTGCGGTGTGCATGGGAAGATAGAAGGCGATCAGGTCCGCGTTGCGAACGGCCTCGGGCGGCGCTTTTTCTACTGCGAGATCAGCGCAAGCGACCTCGTGCCCTTCGGCGCGCAGGCACGCTGCCGGAGACGCCAGCCCGAAAGGCTGGTGCCCCAGTTCGTAAGTGGATACTAACAGGATGCGCACGAGCCCTTTCATTATAGCGGTCTTGACGATTTGGTCAAGATAAGGTACGCTTGGAGTTCGCGTCCAAAATGAAGCTCACCTCCCACGAAGAATACGGCTTGCGCTGCCTGATCCGCATCGGCCAGCAAGGCTCTGGCGGGAGACTGACGATCCCCGAAATTGCCGGCGCCGAAGGAATCTCCGAGGCGTATGCGGGCAAGCTGCTGCGGATTCTACGCTTGAACGGATTCGTGGTTGCGGCGCGCGGAATCGGCGGCTATGCTCTGGCGCGGCCGGCGAA
>JBOGMI010000835.1:0-1337 GCA_050746645.1 Bryobacteraceae bacterium
CCGTTTCCGCTCTGAATCTTCGCCTGCGCGGCCGGCTTACCGGAAACCTGCGAGCCACGAGCCGTACTGCTCTGTGCCGCCAAAAGCTGCGCCAGCACATTTTTCTTTATCGGAGCAGCCGATCCAGGCTCTGGCTTCGCAACCCCCGGCGTTTTCTTTGAGGAGACCTGCTTCGCAGGATGCTGCAAAGCAGTCCGCAATGTTTTGGATGAATCGGTGTCGGCAGCGGCTTTTGCGATCAGTTGCGCAAACGACCCGCCGGACTTTGTTGTATCCCAGTGCGATGAATCCGCAGAAGAGTGCTTCCCGTGTGCCGCGCTGCCCTTTCCCGCCGCGAGGAGCGCAAGCGGGAGGGCAGGCTGAGAGGCAAGCTGCAGCAAATTCACGCCCTCGGAAGAGCATGCCAGGCTCCAAACCGCGGCGCCCCCATTTGCAGGCGTTTGCCCGCCGGCCCGCCCGGTTCCGTGTCAGAAAAGGAGCCTGCCTGCTTGCGAACCGTCGAAATTTCGACGCCCGCCGTGCGCCTTCAGAGAAGGTATCGCGAATGCGAAGGGGTTTTAGAGGCTTTTTCCGCTTGGCACGCCGCGTGCAATCAGAGCATTGCAACCATGGATCCGCTGACCACTGCCGCGGCAAGCGGCCTGCAAGCACGCCTGGACGCGCTGACTATACTGGCGAACAATCTTGCCAACACTTCGACCAGCGGCTTTAAAGCCGATAGCGATTTCTACAGCACCTATCTCGCTCCGGGTCTTGCCGCAAGCGGCGACCCCACAGTGGGCGCCGAGCCGGTGATCGAGCGCCAATGGACGAACTTTTCCCAAGCGACTCTGGTCACCACCGGCGATCCGAACAATCTCGCTCTTTCCGGCCCCGGTTTTTTCGTGGTCAACGGACCGGGCGGCCCGCTTTACACCCGCAATGGCAGTTTTCAGATGTCGCCTCAAGGCGCGCTGGTCACCGCCGAAGGTTATCCGGTGCAGCTCGTCGGGGGTGGCGTCTTGAAAACTCAATCGCTGTCCCCTATTAGCGTGAAGCCGGACGGTGAAGTGCTCCAGGACGGCAATGCGCTCGGCAAATTGCAACTGGTCGATTTTCCCCGCCCGGAACAGCTCGACAAGGCAGCCGGCGCCTATTTTGAAAACGTCTCGAAGCAGAAGGCCACGCAGTCGGCCGCCGTGGTTTACCAGGGCAAGCTCGAAACCTCGAACGCCGGCCCGGCGCAATCGGCCGCGCATCTGATCACGCTGCTGCGCAATTTCGAGATGCTGCAGCGGGCGGCGAAGATCGGCGGCGACATGGATCGCCAGGCGATCCAGCAGGTAGCGAGTGTCGCA
>JBOGMI010000836.1:0-5647 GCA_050746645.1 Bryobacteraceae bacterium
GAGTCGGAGCCCGAAATCGCCCGTATCTCTGAAATCGCGCAAAGCGCCGGGCGGCGGGTTTCCATCGCCATCCGCGTCAATCCCGATGTCGATGCCGCGACGCATCCCTACATCTCAACCGGTTTGCGGGAGCACAAGTTCGGCATCGAGATCCATCGCGCCGAGGAGTTATATCTCCGTGCCGCCGGTCTTCCGGGAATTGCTGTGGATGGCGTAAGCTGCCATATCGGATCGCAACTACTGGATACCGAGCCGCTGCTCGAAGCCGCGGAAAAAATCCTGCAACTGGTTTCGCGGCTGCGCGCCCGAGGCCTGCGCATTCGGAATTTCGATCTTGGCGGCGGACTCGGCATTGCGTACCGGTCGAAGGAACGCGGCGCATGCATCGGAAATTTTATCGCCGCGCTGCGCGAAAAAATCGCCCCGTTCGATCTCACGCTGATGATCGAGCCGGGCCGCTCCATCGCCGGCGAGGCGGGCGTTCTGCTGACCCGCGTCCTGCTCGTCAAATGCAACGGCGCGAAGCGGTTCGTGATTGTCGATGCCGCCATGAACGACCTGATCCGCCCGGCGCTCTATCAAGCCCATCACGAAATCCTGGCTGTCGAACAGGCGCGCGAGCGCGAACGCGTGGAAGCCGATGTGGTCGGCCCGGTTTGCGAAACCGGAGATTTTTTCGCCCGCGGCCGCGATCTCGCGAACGTGAGCGCGGGCGATTTGCTGGCCATCCAGACCGCCGGAGCCTACGGTTTCGTGCTTGCGTCGAATTACAATTCGCGCCCGCGGCCGTGCGAAGTGCTGGTAGAGGGCGAACACATGCACCTCGTCCGCCGCCGCGAAACCTATGAAGATTTGATTCGCGGAGAAAACCCGCTTCATTGACCTCAAAGCTTCATCGGTGTTGCGTTTCCTCGGTTCGCCAAGTCATTCGGAAGTGCTTCGGAACCACGCGCGAGCCGGTAAGGAAAAATGTAGCAACGCCCGGGATTTCGGCCGGCCAGACCTGTTCGGTTGTCGTATTCATGAGCGCCCCGATCATCGTTGTGCGATTTTGCCTCGTGGTTTTGGAAAGAGACATTGATAATCCGGGGATCTGCTCGATCTGTATGGGTTTTCCAAAAAAAATCCCGGCGTACCCGGGCCAGTCGATTTCGTCGAAGGCGATGCCTAATTCGCGGGTATTCGGAGGATCGCCGAGGGTTTTCAACTCTCGAACTCTGCCCTCGATTACGGAACCGCGTGGAATGGTCAACTCCGGTGAGAGCTTGACGGCTTTTTCCAGGCGCGCGCGAACCAGGTCGCCGATCTTCGCCGTATTCATTTGAATCCGGGTCTCCAGCGCCATACGCAATTTCAGGCCCGCCGGCAAGTGCAGGCGGTGAGCCTCGTAGGTCTGGACCGCTGACTTCAAGTTCACCGGTGAGGCCGAGAGCGTTGCTTCAGCGGCAAAGGCATGGCATTGCGAGTACCCAATCATGTCCCGGTACCCCGTTCCGGTTGTTTCCACCGCTAGGATTTGGGCGCCGCTGGGTATGAGGGCGTCTCTGTTTCCGATCGAAAGCGGCTTGTAATCGATTGCGACTTGGATTGCGTTCAAGGGGAGCGTAGCGGGGATTTGGGTCGCATGGACATCAAGTCTGAGGAGTCGAAACGTTTTTGGGTCGATCCAAAACTCACCCGCGGACCCGACATTGCCATGTGCGCCCAGCCAATTCACCTTCCACTTAGCCCGCGCGGAAAGTACATACGTGAAACGAAGCGCGGGCCGTCCTTGAAAATCCTGCTTGCCCGCAAACTTCACCGCCGCGCCATTCTGCACGAATATATTGCCGGCGAATGCATCAAAAAAACCCGTGGCTACGAATCCCTGTCCGACTAAGCCTTCCAAGTTGTCGGAAGAAAAGGAAGCTTCGCCGGGCCACGAATAAATCTCCGTTCCCTCTCCCACAGCGACATCGGCCTGTACGACGTCCAGTGTAAGCGAGTTTCGCTGCTTAGGCGCCTTCCGTTCCCGCGAAATCGTCTCGAGACACGTATAGTCGGAGACATTTTTCAGTAGATCTCGATTGTGACGCAATGCGCGAGCGACGGCCATTATCCCTTGGGGAAGATCCTGGGGATCGATCGGAGTGGCCGAAAGCCCGGCGACGAGCAATACGACAGCCGAAACTCGCCCTTGCATGGCAGCTTTAGTATAGAACCGCGGGTGCCGGCTCTGCCGCGGGGCAAACCCCCCGAATTCACAGTCCTCGAAACTGCCACACGTTGCTCGAAGTCGTCCACTCCGGAAAGGCGATGTGGCGCCCGTCGGGGGAGGGAACGGCATAAGTGGGAACGCCAGATTTCAGCAGTTTCCAGGTCTGCCCGTTCAGATTGGCGTAAAGCAAAAGTCCTCCGGAACTGGTCTGGATCGAAACGTACAACCCTCGTCCGTTGGCGGCCCAGACCACTCCGCTGATGTGTTCGGGCGCCCGCAGCCGGATCGTCCTCTCCTTGCCCGCGGCTCGCCCTCGGAGCGTCACGAGGCGAATCAGCGGGCTTTGCGGATCGTGATTCGGGATCGCCGCTTCGGAGCTGTCGGGTGAGAGACTCCAGTCACCGGTGACCTGCGGGATCCAAGGCTCTCGCGCCAGCACCCGGCCTTCGCCGCGAAGCGGATCCAATGCGCGAAACACAAACTGGCCGTTTTTCGCAGTTCGCGTAACACATCCGGCGTCCGCCCGCAGCCCGCAGCGAAATCCTGCCGGTGCGCCAATCTTCGTAAGCTGCCGCGGTGTTCCTCCTGCGGCAGCAACACGCATCAACTCCCGATTGCCGCTTGCTTGATTCCAGTGGATGTATAGGATCCATTTCCCATCAGGCGACAGTTGCGCGAGCACGTTATCTTCCGGCGCGAGGACCAGCGGCTGGGCGGCCGTCTGCCCGATGTTCTGCCGGAAGAGCTGAAAATGACCATTGCGGTTCGATTCGAAAATGACCGCCTGGCTATCGGCAGTCCACGTATGGGGGAACTCGTCGGCTTCGGTGAAAGTCAAACGCCGCACGTGAGACAATCGCGGCGCCGGAGCGCCCGGCTGCAAGTCTGCTATGTAAACGTTCGGCTGCGAAATCCTGCGGACGGCGGCCACCTCGCGTCCATCGTTGGAGGCGGAGATGCTCAAAAGCTGTACGTCCAAAGGCTCGACCCGATGCGTGAGCTCCCGCGCCGATCCGAGAATCCGGCCCGTTCGCGGGTCGGTTTGCACCTCCCAGAGCCGATGCTTGAAAGGTGCTGGCGGTTCCCAGCGCAGGAACAGGATACGTCCGTCCGGCAGTTCGCAGGCGGAATTCATCACGAAATTCGGAACCGACGCGGTCACCTGTCCGGTAGTCACATCCGCCGACTCATAGCTGTAGTTGTAGTCTGCGGCGATTTCGCCGGTACTCCGCTCCGATCGGGCATCTTTCCTTCGCGGTTCCCGGCGCTGATAGGCGATTCGTTGGCTATGCGGCGACCACACCAGCGAAGAAAATGACGTCCCGTTCCTTCCCAAGCGAACGCGGTGTGCCCGGCCTCCCTTCGGCGGCGTCACCCAAATCGCCGAACCATCCAGGCTGATCCAAGCGATTCTGGTCCCATCGGGAGCGGGCACTCCATCTTTGCCATTCGCAACCACCAAACGCGCGTGCCCGCCATTCACCGGAATTGTCCAGATGTCACTGTTTCCGCCGTCAATCGCCCCGCTCACGAGCAGCCGCGAGCCATCCGCGAACCAGGAGATCCGGTCCGCCTTCAACCCCATGGGCGTAGGAACCGGGCTGGTGAACCCATCGCTCATCCGGCGGAGCCATATGGCTTCTCCCAACGCAGCAAAGGCGAGCTGCTTGCCATTCGGCGACAAAGCAGCGGCGGTTACACGGTTCTCGCTCGCCTGCCTCGTCACCTGAATCATGACCGGCTCTTTGGCGGAAGCATTGGGGGTTCGCATCCGCCAAAGCGCCCAGCCGCCCGCAATCGATGCGGCCACAATCGCCGCCGCCAGCCAGCGAAATCCCCACGTTCGCTTTTGGATGGGCGGCGATTCGATCAGGGAGAGCTTCTCCTCCACCTCCGCTGCCGAAGGGCGCGCCCCGGGATCCTTGGCCAGCATCGCCAGGAGTAGTGAATTCAGGGCGTCGGGAAGGTTCTTATTCAGCAAACGCGGCGGTTTCGGCGACACGTGCGCGATGGCGTGCGCGGTGTCGATCGGCGAATCGGAGAGAAAGGGATGCTTGCCGGTGGCCAGCTCGAACAGCACCACCCCAAGCGAAAATACGTCGCTGGCGCTGCTTGGGCGTTCTGCCCGGGTCTGTTCCGGGGCCATGTAATTCAGCGTTCCCGCAAGGATTCCCGAAGCGGTCGACGAGCGGCCCTCTTTTCCGGCGGTAAGCTGCCGGGCCAGTCCGAAATCGAGCACTTTGAGGTGCCCATCGTCGCGAATCATCAGATTTTCAGGTTTGATGTCTCCGTGTACAATGTTCTGCCGGTGCGCGGCTGCCAGTGCTTGAGCGATTTGCCGGCCGCAGCGGATCACATGAGCGATCGGCTGCGCCTTGCAGCAATAGGCCCGTAGCGCCTCGCCTTCCACCAGTTCCATCGCGATCGCCACGTCATTGCCGGAGCGAACCACTTCGTAAACTGTGACGATATGCGGATGGTTCAGCGCCGAGGCCGCCTTGGCCTCCCGGATGAGCCCTTCGACTGCCGGCCGGGTCGCAATCCATTCGGGCGCCAAGAGCTTCAGCGCCACCTTGCGCTCCAGTTCGGTGTCGCGCGCCAGATAGATCTGCCCCATGCCTCCGCGGCCGAGTTCTCCGAGGATCGCGTAATGCCCAATCGGGCTGCCCGGCTGTAATCCTGGCGCTGGGACCGTCTCCGGTTCCGGGGTCTCCATCAGTAAGACGAGTTGCTCGAAGACTTCGGGATCGGCGCTCACCGAAGCAAGATAGGTGCGCCGTTCTTCATCGCCCAACTCGCTCGCTGCTCGATAGATCTCCCATGCGCGCCGCCACTGCTCGTCTGTCAAGGCCATGGTTAGCCGGCCAGTTCTTCTTGCAGCCAGCGCTTGGCGAAGTTCCAGTAATTGGCGACGCTTCTGGGCGAACAGCCAAGCTGCGCTGCGATTTCGTCGCCGGTCAGCCCTTCGAAGACCCGCATCTCCACAATCGTGCGGAACTTCGGGTCGATGGCGGATAGTCGCGCGAGCGCTTCTTCAACCTGGTAGAGGCTCTCCACTCCCGGCGTCGCCAGTTCCGGTCCTTCTTGAAACTCAATCTTTTCGGCGCGGCGGTAAAGCGGTCGGGAGTGCTCGATCAGCAGCCGCTTCATCATATGTCCCGCCAACCCCAGAAACGCCGCCTTTTCCTGGGCGCTGCCGGCGCCGCTTTCTCTCAAGGCCTTGATCTTGATCAGCGCCAAGTACAGCTCGTTCACCAGGAGCGTGGGCTGCCAAGTGTGCTCGATGCGTTCGCCTTTCATCTTGGCCGCGGCAAGTTTCCGTAATTCAGGATACAGAACCTCCACCAACTGGTTGGCGGCCTCTTTGTCCCCGTTACGGAACTGCTCCATAAGCTTAGCCACCGTGTCCGGCACGGGCACGCTGCACATAGAGGTGCTGCGATTTTATCA
>JBOGMI010000837.1:0-3424 GCA_050746645.1 Bryobacteraceae bacterium
TCTCGAAGCCCGTGCCGGCCTTCGCCTCGATCGTGCTCAGCCCGTCGAGAACCAATAGTGTCGCGTCGCGGGACAAAACCTCTCGACAGATGAGTGTCGACAGGCCCTTAAGGACTCGCGGCGAAATAAACGAATCGCGGCAACCCGAACAAAGCAAGAATAGAATCCGGAATTTGCTAGGTGCGACGCGAGACGCGGCGGCTATCCTGGCAGGGTGATTGACATTGCCGACATTCGCCGGCGCTGGCGGCAGGCAGGGGCGTTCCTCGATGAACGGGGCAGGCGACTGTTCGCCGCCAACGAAGCGCAGGCCCAAGGCCATGGTGGCGTCTTGGCGACGTCGATAGCGACTGGCCTGGCCCGTAGCACGATTGACCGAGGGATCGGGGAACTGCGGTCGGCCCGCAACGAGCTGGGCACGCGCCTTCGGCGGCCGGGTGCAGGGCGCAAGAGCGCGGTGACGCAGCAGCCTGAGCTGCCGGCGGCGCTGGAGAAGCTGATCGACGATGCGATTCGCGGCGACCCGATGTCACCACTGCGGTGGGTCAGTCGCAGCCAGCGCCACCTGGTCAAAGAGCTGGCCGCGCACGGCTTCAAGGTCAGCCAGCGTGTGGTCGGCAAGCTGCTGCGAGAGCTGAACTACAGTTGCCAGGCCAATCGCAAGACGCTGGAGGGGAGTAACAATCCCGACCGCAATGCTCAGTTCGAGCATATCAATGCGACGGTGCAGGCAGCGATCGCGGCTGGCGAGCCGGCGATCTCGGTAGACACCAAGAAGAAGGAACTGGTCGGCGATTTCAAGAACAGCGGTCGCGAGTTGCGTCCCCAGGGCGATCCCGAACCGGTGCGAGTGCACGACTTCAAGATCCCGGAACTCGGCAAGGTCGCGCCCTATGGCGTCTACGACATTGCAGCCAACCACGGCTGGGTCAGCGTCGGCATCAGCGCCGATACCGGGGCCTTCGCGGTCGAGAGCATCCGGCGCTGGTGGTACAAGCTCGGCAAGCCGCGCTATCCGAATGCGACCCGTCTGACGATCACCGCCGATTGCGGCGGCAGCAACGGCCCGCAGGTGAAGTTATGGAAGCGCGAACTCCAGCGCCTCGCCAATGAGACGGGGCTGAAGATCACGCTCGCCCACCTGCCGCCGGGCACCAGCAGTAGAGTCGACGACTGGCGCGGTGGCGTTAGCCTTCCGGTGGGTTGTTGGTGGCGCTTTCGCGCCGCCCCCGCAATCCGGACTGGCGTGACTCCGTCTCCAGTCGCCGCTCGTCAAACCGGACATGCAGATTTCCCGCATCCGGCTTTCTCCTGCGTCATCAAGCCTTCGCGCTCGGCAGGTCGGAACGGCGACGCGGCAAGGCGTAGAGGCCGAGCGTCTCGTAGAGATACTCGTCCGGATATTGGCGATACCCGGTGCCCGCTTGTCCGCTGCGTCGAACCAACCAACGTTGCAAACGCCGTTGTACATACCAGCGCACCAACTTGTAGGTCGGAAGAACCGGCCCTTGGTTGAAATACTCGGCCCAGCCTCGGAGAAGCCGATTGATCGCGGCAATCCGCAGTTCTGGGCTCTCAGCATGTTTATGCGGCGTCGTCGCGCCGTGGACTCGTTCAAGCAAGCGCCGGACAGCCTTCCGGGATGGGCGGGTGCCGATGAAAGGCACCCCATCCTTGCCGTAAAACCGACCAATCGAATAGCCAAGGAAGTCAAAGCCCTCCTCGGGTAGTCGCACCAGTCGAGTCTTGGCTTCGTTCACCGTCAGTCCGAGTCGTGTCATCAACTGCCGCATCGTCGTCAGCGCTTCCGACCCGTTCCCGGGCCGGCAGCAGATGACCAGATCATCGGCATAGTTGACGACGTAGGCATCGAGCCGTCTGCGGTGGCCGAACCGCTCCCAGGCCAGCAGGAAGCGACGGAAGTAGAGATTCGCCAGTAAGGGCGAGATCGGGGAGCCCTGCGGCGTTCCCCGACTTCGATCCTTCGCCTCTGTCGTGCATCGGGTCGCGCGCTGGTCGCGCTCGACAACCGGTGCCGTAAGCCAGCTCTTGATCACCGACAGGAGCGTCCCGTCGGCAACGCGGCGGCTCACGCAGCGCATCAACGGTCCGTGCGGGATTGTCGAGAAGTAGTCGCTGAGGTCAGCGTCTACCACCTCCGACCGCCCACGGTCGCTGACGTGCCAGAAGGCTTGGCGAACCGCCATTTTGGCGTCCAGCCCCGGACGGAAGCCATACTGATTGCGCAGCAGGTCCGCCTCGAAGATCGGTCCCAGCACCAGCAGCACCGACATCTCGACCACGCGGTCGCGAATGCACGGAATGCCAAGCGGGCGCTGGCCGCCGTTGCTCTTCGGAATCCACACGCGCAGCAAGGGCTGTGGCCGGTATTCGCCGGCCCGCAACTCCTGCCGCAACTCTTCCAGCCATCGATCCTGCCCGTGGGAGGCGATCTGGTCGAACGTCGTTCCGTCGCAGCCGGGGGCGCCGCCATTGCGACGGCACACCCGGTATGCTTCATCGAGGACGTCGGCCCGACACACTTTGTCCCATAAGGCGTAGAACCGAAAGGCCGGTTCAGCCTTAGCTTTCGCCTGTAGCGAGGTCTGCAACTTCCGAACCCTTTCGAGCGGATTTGATGGGCCATCGGCCAATCTCCGGGGTCTCGTCACTTTGCTCGCTTGTCGCAGGTCAGGGCCCCTTCCCTCAGCCGGCATTACCCGCCCTCTCCGGTACTACGGACCCATCCGCCATCTGCTCCGACCGGCGCTGGCCCTCGCGGGTTCGCCGTTGACCACCCGGCTGCCAGCCGTGGTCGCCGAGACAGACTTCCCTTGTTGCGCGTCGATGTTCTGCCATACGTGCTGCCACCTTTACCCCGGTGAGACCGTCAGGGGCGTGTCTCGCTCGCTTGCCTGACGACAGCGGCCTGCCCGTTCCACTGGCGGGTCGGCTCTCACATTGATCCTTTCGAGGCCTCGTTGGTGTTCGCTTGTGCTGCGGCCCGTATGGCCCGCTGATCCCCAAAGGGACCTTTTCCCGAAGTGCTTCAGACCATTCGTCGCCTCCTGATCCGCCCCGGGCGCTTCCGGCTGGAGCGAGAGTTGCCGGGTGGGACTTGCACCCACGACATCAATGCGCCTTTGCAAGGCACACAATGGAACCGGATCGAACATCGGCTGTTTGCCTTCATCACCATGAACTGGCGCGGCAAGCCGCTGGTGAGCCACCAGGTGATCGTGCAACTGATCGGCGCCACCACCACTGACACGGGCCTCAAGGTCTGCTGCGAAATTGACGGCAACCTCTACCCGAAAGGGGTGGAGGTATCCGATGAAGAGATCCAGGCGATCAACATCACGCGGGACAAATTCCACGGCGAGTGGAATTATACGATTGCGCCCAATCAACAACCGCCGTGACG